>NZ_JTKZ01000962.1:0-2752 GCF_000799035.1 Delftia sp. ZNC0008 | reverse complement strand
GCTCAGCGGTAGAGCACTGCCTTCACACGGCAGGGGTCACATGTTCGATCCATGTATCACCCACCATTCAAGCCCTCCTGAAACTTGTTCAGGAGGGCTTTTCCGTTTTGGTTGCTCCCATTTGTTCCAGGTCCTGGATATTCCAGTGCAGCCCGGTGATCTGCGGCGTATTCGTATCTGGCGCGGTCTGATAATCAGTGGCTGAACGACGAAAGGGCAGGCAGGATGAGCGAGCAGGTCGATTGCGTGGTGGTGGGGGCGGGCGTCGTGGGGCTGGCCGTGGCCAGGGCCCTGGCGTTGCAGGGCAGGGAAGTCATGGTGCTGGAGGCAGCTGAAGCCATTGGTACGGGCACCAGTTCGCGCAACAGCGAGGTCATCCATGCCGGCATCTACTATCCCCAGGGTTCGCTGAAGGCCCGGTTTTGCGTCGAAGGCCGCCAGCGTCTCTATGCCTATTGCGAGGAACGCGGCGTTGCCCACCAGCGCTGCGGCAAGCTCATCGTGGCAACGGATGAGGCGCAGCGCGGCCAGCTCCAGGCCATTGCGCGCAAGGCCGAGGCCAATGGCGTCAATGATCTGCGCTGGCTGGATGGCCCCGAGGCACGGGCCTTGGAGCCTGCGCTGCAGTGTGTGGCGGCACTGCATTCGCCCAGCACCGGCATCATCGACAGCCACGGCCTGATGCTGGCTCTGCAGGGCGATCTCGAAAACGCAGGCGGCATGGTGGTCTGCCATGCCGAGGTGCAGGAGGCCGCCGCCACGTCTGGCGGCGTGTGGCTGCGCACCGCCGACGGCACGCAGCTGCAGGCGCGTAGCCTGGTCAATGCGGCAGGCCTGAATGCCCCGTTGCTGGCGGCGCGCCTGCAAGGCTTTCCGCAGCAGTTGGTTCCACGCGCCTTCTATGCCAAGGGCAACTATTTCACACTGTCCGGGCGCGCGCCGTTCTCGCGCCTCATCTATCCCGTGCCCGAGGCTGCAGGTCTGGGCGTTCATCTCACGCTGGACATGGGTGGACAGGCCAAGTTCGGCCCCGATGTGCAGTGGGTGGAAAGCGCAAGCGATCTGCAGGTCGATCCAGCGCGCGCCGACGCCTTCTATGCAGAGATCCGCCGGTACTGGCCGGCCCTGGCCGATGGCGCGCTGGTGCCCGGCTACGCTGGCATCCGTCCCAAGATCAGCGGTCCTGGCGAGGCGGCGGCAGACTTCACGATCCAGGGACCGCAGGTCCATGGCGTTGCGGGCGTGGTGCAGTTGCTGGGCATCGAATCGCCGGGTCTGACCAGCTGCCTGGCCATCGGCGCACATGTGGCGAAGCTGCTGGCCTGATGGTCTGCCGGTCCACGACACACGGCCACGGCAGGCCTTGTCTGACAAGGCTCAGGCCCCCTCGCTTCCCGGAAGCCAGGGAACAATTGGATAAGATGCTTGCATGTAACAAGGGCCTGCCCATGTTGCGTGACAGGTATCGGGCGACATGATTGCCTGCTCCCCGCTGTATTTGTTTTCACCTCAATAGAAAGGCTCATCATGACGAAGTCGATCACTGAAACCGTCTCCACCGCGCAAGCCGATCTTGAAAAACTGGTCAGCGACCTGCGTGGCCTGCTGTCTGCCAAGGAGCTGGATGCCGTGCCGGAAATCCACATGCTGCGCCAGCGCATCGATGACGGCATGTCCAATGTGCGTGACTCGGCTGTGCGCGCCGCGCAGGAAGCGGCCCGCCAAGCCAAGGATGCCGCCTATGCGGCGGATCGCTATGCCCACGACGAGCCGTGGCGTGTGGCTGGCGCGGCCCTGGCTGTGGGCGCCTTGCTGGGCTTCATGCTGGGCCGTCGCTGATCAACGGCATGCCTGACCAGAAAAGGATGCCTGTGAACTGGATTTCCCTTCTGGGTTTGGATGCCTGGGTGGCGCGCTGGCGTGCTGCCGTGATCGAGCTGGCCATTGCCGCCGAGGACCGTACCGACCTGGCTCGGCTTGAATGGGTCCAGCACAAGCGCAGCATGCAGACCGTGGTCGTGCTGCTGATTGCGCTGGCCGGACTCAGCGTCGTGGTCATGCTCATGCTGTCCGTGGCGGTGCTGGTGCAGTTCTGGGACACCGAGCACCGCGTGATGGTGGCTTGGCTGCTGTTTGGCGGCTGGCTGGCTATCCTTGCAATTGCCTTGTGGCAGTTGCTTGCGGCCGTACGACGCCTGGCACGCCCTTTCATCCTCACCCGCAACGAGCTGAGCCAGGACTGGCAGGCGCTGAAGAAGAGGCTGTAACCATGGTCAATGCTTCCAACGCTTCCCAATCCCGCGACGAGGTTGCGCCGCCCAGGCCCACGGGCCCCAATGCGGCGCTGTGGCTCACTTCCACCGTGGAGCAGCAGCAGGTGATGCAGCGCATTGCCCAGCAGCGCGAGCGCCTCAGGGCGCGCTCGGCGGCCGTGGCCCAGGCCCGGGCGCTGAGCCGTGCCGCCACACACGTGCGCCCGGATGCACCGCTGATCGAGCGCGTCGCAACGTTTGCGCGTCTGCACCCCGTGGCCGTGGGCGTGGCGGCTGCCGCTGCCTTGGTCATGGGGCCGCGCAAACTGATCCGCATCGGCACCACACTCATGCCTTTGCTGGCACGCCTTCAGCAGCGCAGGGGCTGAGATAAGGCCTTGCAAGGCTCCTTGCACAAAAAACGCCCGGCATGCTGAACTGCACCCCAAAAGTTGGACACCAGTCCAACCTATGGGGTGTTTTTCATGGCGAAGCACGAT
>NZ_JTKZ01000936.1:0-5865 GCF_000799035.1 Delftia sp. ZNC0008 | reverse complement strand
GGACGACGAGATCCGCATCGCCATGGAAGAGCGCGCCGCCATGTCGCCCGATGCGCTCACGGGCCTGGAGGCCAACCTGCGCTTTGCCAGCCGCGAGAACATGGTCACGCGCATCTTCGGGCGCCTGTCGGCCTGGCAGAACTGGATCTTCAACCGCCCCAATGCCGTGGGCGACAAGGGCGCTCTCAAGCTCTACGGCACGGGCCAGAAGGCCGGCTTCGACTTCAACCGCGTCTGACCGCAGGCACGCCCCGAAACATCCACGGAGACCCCACCATGAGCGCCATCAACTACAGCGAGAAGATCCCCAACAACGTCAACCTCGGCGAAGACCGCACCCTGCAGCGCGCGCTGGAGAGCTGGCAGCCCAACTTCCTGAACTGGTGGGGCGACGTGGGCCCCGAAGGCTCCACCGACTACGACGTCTACCTGCGCACCGCCATCAGCGTGGACCCCCAGGGCTGGGCCCAGTTCGGCCACGTGAAGATGCGCGACTACCGCTGGGGCATCTTCCTGAACCCGGCCGAGGCCGACCGCAAGGTGCACTTCGGCGACCACGCGGGCGAGAAGGCCTGGCAGGACGTGCCCGGCGAGCACCGCGCCAACCTGCGCCGCATCATCGTCACCCAGGGCGATACCGAGCCCGCCTCGGTGGAGCAGCAGCGCCACCTGGGCCTGACCGCGCCGTCCATGTACGACCTGCGCAACCTGTTCCAGGTCAACGTGGAGGAAGGCCGCCACCTGTGGGCCATGGTCTACCTGCTGCACAAGCACTTCGGCCGCGACGGCCGCGAGGAGGCCGAGGCCCTGCTGGAACGCCAGTCCGGCGACGAGAACAACCCGCGCATCCTGGGCGCCTTCAACGAGAAGACGCCCGACTGGCTGTCCTTCTTCATGTTCACCTACTTCACCGACCGCGACGGCAAGTTCCAGCTGGCCGCGCTGGCCGAAAGCGCCTTCGACCCGCTGGCGCGCACCACCAAATTCATGCTGACCGAGGAGGCCCACCACATGTTCGTGGGCGAGTCCGGCGTCTCGCGCGTGCTGCAGCGCACCTGCCAGGTCATGAACGAGCTGCGCACCGACGACGTGGGCCGCCTGCGCGCGGCCGGCGTGATCGACCTGCCCACGCTGCAGCGCTACCTGAACTTCCACTACAGCGTGACCATCGACCTGTTCGGCGCCGACCAGTCCAGCAATGCCGCCACCTTCTACAGCAGCGGCCTCAAGGGCCGCTACGAGGAAGGCAAGCGCGCGGACGACCACCGCCTGCACGACCAGCACTACAAGGTGCTGGAAGTGGTGGACGGCAGGCTGCAGGAAAAGGAAGTGCCCATGCTCAACGCGCTCAACGAGGTGCTGCGCGACGACTACATCAAGGACTCCAACGCGGGCGTGGGCCGCTGGAACAAGGTCATGGAAAAGGCCGGCATCGATTTCCGCCTCACCGTGCCGCACAAGGCCTTCAACCGCCAGATCGGCGCGCTGGCAGGCGTGCGCATGAGCCCCGACGGCCGCGTGGTCAGCGAGCAGGAATGGCGCATGCGCGAGGGCGAATGGCTGCCCTCGGACGCCGACCGCGCCTTCGTCGCCTCGCTCATGGGCCGCTGCGTGGAGCCGGGCCAGTTCGCGGGCTGGATCGCGCCGCCGGTCATGGGCATCAACCGCCAGCCCGTGGATTTCGAATACGTGCGCTTCAACTGAAGCGCCGCGCCAGCAGGGAGTCGCCCATGACAGTCGCCTTGGTAGAACACGGCATCCTCACCCAGCACCTGATCGACCCGGAGATCTGCATCCGCTGCAACACCTGCGAGGCCACCTGCCCCGTGGGCGCCATCACGCACGATGACCGCAACTACGTGGTCCTGGCCGAGCAGTGCAACGGCTGCATGGACTGCGTCTCGCCCTGCCCCACGGGCGCCATCGACAACTGGCGCAAGGTGCCGCTGGCGAGCGCCTATCCCGTGGCCGAGCAGTTGCTCTGGGACGAGCTGCCCGAGGAGCTGCCGCCTGAGACGCTGGTCCAGGCACTGGTTCAGGCACAGGCCACAGTGGACGCACCTGCCGGCGAGGACCTGAGCCAGGCCCAGGCCGTGATCGCGGCGGCCGCCACGCGCGGTGCGGATGCGGCCCGGCCCGATGACCAGGCCGATACCCAAGTGTTGCGCAGCGCCAGCTACGGCGCCACCGTGCCGCCCTGGTCGGCCGCCCATCCGTACACCAACCTGCATGGCCCCAGGAGCCCCGTCACGGCCACCGTGGTCGGCAACCTCAACTGCACGGAGGCGGGCTTCGACAGCGAGACCCACCACATCGTGCTGGACTTCGGCAGCCAGCCGTTCCCCGTGCTCGAAGGCCAGTCCATCGCCGTCATCGCGCCCGGCACCGATGCCCAGGGCCGCCCGCATGTGGCGCGCCAGTACTCGGTGGCCAGTGCGCGCAATGGCGAGCGGCCCGGCTACAACAACCTGGCGCTGACCGTGAAACGCGTCACCCAGGACCACCAGGGCCGCCCCGTGCGCGGCGTGGCCAGCAACTACCTGTGCGACGCACGCATCGGCGACAGGGTCCAGGTCATAGGCCCGTTCGGCCAGTCGTTCCTGATGCCCAACCATCCCCGCTCGCACATCGTGATGATCTGCACGGGCACGGGCAGCGCCCCCATGCGCGCCATGACCGAATGGCGCAGGCGGCTGCGCAAGAGCGGCAGGTTCGAGGGCGGCAAGCTCATGCTGTTCTTCGGCGCACGCACGCCGCAGGAGCTGCCCTACTTCGGCCCGCTGCAAAGCCTGCCGCGCGACTTCATCGACAACAACCTGGCCTTCTCGCGCGTGGCCGGCCAGCCCCGGCGCTACGTGCAGGACCTGCTGCGCGAACGTGCGGCCGACCTGGCGGCCCTGCTGCGCGACGACAACGCGCACTTCTACGTCTGCGGGCTCAAGAGCATGGAGGAAGGCGTGGTGCTGGCACTGCGCGACGTGGCGCAGCAAGCCGGGCTGGACTGGGAACAGGTCGGCGCGCGCCTCAAGCGCGAAGGCCGGCTGCACCTCGAGACTTACTGAAGCCGGTGGGTCTCCCGGACCTGTCCATACGCATCGCCGGCCAGGGCCTGGGCCAGTATCCAGGCAGGGTCCACCAGCCCGGCGCCACGCGCCATCGGCGACTGCGGCAGGGCCAGCGGGATCTCGGTGCAGCCCATGATCACGGGCACATCGCCATGGCGCTGCAGCAGCGGCGCCAGCACCTCGCCGAAGCAGCGCGCAGCCAGGTCCATGTCGCCCTGCTTGACGCCGTCGTAGATGCCCTGCATGAGCCGCGCGCGGCCTTGCGCATCGGGCTGCAGCGCGGTGATGCCGCACTCGGCCAGTGCCGCGTCGTACAGGCCGCTGTCATAGGTGCCCTGCGTGGCCAGCACGATGGCCTGCTGCGCGCCGCCGGCCTGCAGGTGCAGGGCAGCCTGGCGCGCGATGTGCAGCACATGCAGCTGCGGAAACAGCGCCTGCAGCTGCCCATGCCAGGCATGGGCCGTGTTGCAGGCCAGGGCCACGCTGCGCACGCCCAGCGCCGCCATGCGGCCCACGCCCTGCAGCAGGTGCTGGGCCGGCCCCGTGGGCGACTGCGGGTCCGCGCGCAGCGCCGCGCTGCGATCGGGCATGGGCAGCTGCACCAGCCAGTGCTCGGGATAGGCCTGGTCATGCACGGGCAGGCCCTGCTGCTGCAGGTGCGCCGTGCAGGCCTGCACGAACAGGCGCACGAAATCCGCGCCTGCGGCCGGACCCATGCCCCCGAGAATGCCCACCGCGCGCGGGGGCTGAAGCTGCTGCTGCATGCTGCGATCCGAAATCAAAAAGCGGGTTTGTCGCTGAGGTCCTGCAGGTTCTTCTGCAATTGCTCACTCATCGGCAGACCCAGGGCCACGTTCCTCGGGGCAATGGGCTGCATGAACCACTTGTCATAGAGCCTGGCGAACGCGCCCGACTTCATCATGTCGCCGATCACGCCATCGACCAGCTGCTTGAACTGGGCATCGTCCTTGCGCAGCATGCAGGCATAGGGCTCGACCTGCAGCGAGTCGGCCACCACCTCGAAGTCCCCGGGGTTCTTGGCCGTGGGGATCAGGCCGAAGAGCAGGATGTCGTCCATGCCGAAGGCCGCGGCGCGGTCGTTCTCCACCAGCAGGAAGCCGTCCGCATGGTCCTTGGCCATGACGATGTTCATGCCCCAGGCCTTGTCGGCATTGGCCTTGCGCAGCACCTGCAGATTGGTGGTTCCCGTGGTGATGGCCACGGTCTTGTCCTTGAGGTCGGCGTAGTTTTTGATGCCCGAGCTCTTCTTCACCAGCAGCCGCGTGCCCGTGTAGAAATGGTTGATGGCAAAGGCCACCTCCTTGCCGCGCACCGTGTTGTTGGTGGTCGAGCCGCATTCCAGGTCGATGGTGCCGTTGGCCAGCAGCGGCATGCGGTTCTGCGAGGTCACGGCCTGCCACTGCACCTTCAGATCGGGTCGGTTCACCGCCTTCTTCACGGCCTCGGCCACGGCCTGGGACATCTCCACCGTCATGCCGATGGGCTTGCCGTTGTCCAGGTAGCTGAAGGGCACGGAGGACTCGCGGTAGGCCAGCGTGATGCGGCCGCTGTCGCGCACCTTGGCCAGCGTGTCGGCATGGGCTGCAGCCAGGCCTCCCAGGGCCAGGGCCGCGCACAGCGCGGTGGTGTGAAGTTGCATGCTTGTCTCCTCGTCTTTGGTGGATGTGCGGCCAGTGTAGGAAGGGCGGCGGCCTTTGCGGAATGACAATATCGGGCCGGTCCATGCCCGCCGGTTATGGGCTGTCGCCCTGCCCTGAGCAGCAGCCCCCGGCCATAACCTGCGTGCATGGCCTGTGTGCCAAATGCCATGGCCCGGCCTGCCGCGCGCGGCCTACAGTGCAGCTGCATGGAGAAACGATCAATGCATGTCTGCATCGTGGGCGCCGGCATCGTCGGCCTGGCAACGGCCTGGGCGCTGCGGCAGGCCGGCCACCGCATCACCGTGCTGGACCGCGCACAGGGCCCCGCCCAGGGCGCCAGCGGCGGCAATGGCGCGCAGCTGAGCTATTCCTACGTGCAGCCGCTGGCCGATCCCGGCATCTGGAAGATGCTCCCCCGCCTGCTGCTGCAAAAGGATTCGCCGCTGGCCTTCCGCCTGCGCGCCGACCCCGCGCAATGGGCCTGGGGACTGCGCTTTCTGGGCGCCTGCAATGCCCATGCCTCGGCCGAAGGCACGCGCGCCCTGCTGGCCCTGGCCGCCGAAAGCCGCCAGGCCTTCGAGTCGCTCCAGGCCGTCGAAGCACTGGCCTGCGACCTGCACACGCCGGGCAAGCTGGTGCTCTACCCCACCCAGCAGGCGCTGGATGCCGCCGCGCAG
Organism: Delftia sp. ZNC0008; assembly: GCF_000799035.1. NCBI lineage: Bacteria > Pseudomonadati > Pseudomonadota > Betaproteobacteria > Burkholderiales > Comamonadaceae > Delftia > Delftia sp. ZNC0008. Next base: position 462 of record NZ_JTKZ01000936.1, on the reverse strand, counting down.
CAGGTGGCGCTGCAAGCGGGCCTGGGCGGTGCGCCGCAGCGCATCGTCAACGCCGCCGAAGTGGCGCGCATCGAACCCGCGCTCGCCGGCTACGCGCAGCGCATTGCAGGCGCCGTACACACGCCCAGCGAGGCCGCCGCCGACTGCCGCCTGCTGTGCGAACAACTGGCCGCCCGGCTCACCGCACGCGGCGCCGAACTGCGCTACGGCGTGGAGCTGCAGGGCTTCGAGCGCGAAGGCGACGCCATCACCGGCCTGCGCACCGCCGCAGGCCCGTTGCCGCTGCGCGCCGACCACTACGTGCTGGCCAGCGGCTGGGAAAGCGCGGTCCACGCGCGACAGCTGGGCCTGCGCATTCTCGTCTACCCGCTCAAGGGCTACAGCATCACCGCCGATGCCGCCGCGCAACTGCCGCACGCCGCACCCCGGGTCAGCGTCACCGACACCGCACGCAAGGTCGTC
>NZ_JTKZ01000632.1:0-11676 GCF_000799035.1 Delftia sp. ZNC0008 | reverse complement strand
CCAAGGTCAACGCGCCGGCAGGCGCCCTGCGCTCGTCGGCGCGCAGCATGGGCCGGCTGCCGCCTGCGGCGCTGCGCCAGCCCTATCACAGCGGCACGGGCGCGGGCCTGGGCACCTCCACGGCAGACGGTCTTGCGACCTCCCCCATGACGCCCATGACGCCCATGACACCCATGACACCCATGACGCCCCAGCAGCCGGGCCCGGCATCGCCCGTGCGGCCCGATGCAGGCCAGCCCTCGGGCCACCAGCAAGGCGTGCCCGATGGCGCCGCACAGGCCGGCCAGGAGCCTCGGCCGTGAACGCGGCCCGGTCCGCACAGCGGGCCGAGAGCGATGCGGCGGTTGCCGGCACGGGCACGGGCGCGGGCACTGCATCGGCGCCGCTGCCCGTGGTGTTCTCGCATGCCAACAGTTTTCCGCTGCCCACCTACCGGCTGCTGCTCTCGCTGCTGGCCGGGCGCGGCATCGCGGCGCAGGGCGTGGAGCGCTTCGGCCATGACCCGCGCTTTCCCGTCACCAACAACTGGCCGCACCTGGTCGAGCAACTGGCCGAGTTCACGCGCGCCGAGGTCGAGCGCGTGGGCGGTCCGGTCTTCCTGGTCGGGCATTCGCTGGGCGGTTTCCTGAGCGTGATGACGGCCGCGCGCCATCCCGAGCTGGCGCGCGGCGTGCTGCTGATCGACTCGCCATTGCTCAGCGGCTGGCGTGCCAATGCCGTGGGGGTGGCCAAGCGCACGCAGCTGGTGGGCTCGGTCTCGCCAGGCAAGATCAGCGCGCGCCGCCGCAATGCCTGGGACAGCGATGACGAGGCGCTGGCCTATTTCCGCGCCAAGAAGGTGTTTGCGCAATGGCATCCGCAGGTACTCCAGGACTATGTGCAGGGCGGCCTGGCCGACCTGGACGGCCGGCGCACGCTGCACTTCACGCGCGAGGTGGAGACCGCCATCTACAACACCTTGCCGCACAACCTGGCCTCGCTGCTGCACCACCATCCGCTGCGCTGCCCGGCGGCCTTCATCGGCGGGCGTGCCTCGGTGGAGATGCGCCAGGTGGGCATGGACCTCACGCGCCGCATCACGCGCGGGCGCGTGATGATGCTGGACGGCAGCCACCTGTTCCCCATGGAGCGGCCCCACGCCACGGCCGCCGCCATCGAGGCCGCGCTGCTGAACATGCAAACCTGAGCGGCGTCCGGCTCAGGCCGAGATCCGGATGGCAACCCTGGACCATGGGATGGAGCTTGAACCCCTTGGCGCCTTCCTCAAGGATCGGGCCCCATCGGCGTTCACGGCAGCGGGCGAGGGTCTTGGCGATGGTGGGCCGGCTACCCGGCGCAATCGATCATCTTGTGAAGCAGGCGCAGCAGCTGCTGCTTGTCCTCAGCGCTCAGCATGCGGCTGGCCTCTTGCTCCAGAATTTCCACCTGCGCCGCCGCCTTTTCGTGCAGGCGTTCGCCCTCGGCCGTCAGATACAGCAGCGACAGGCGCCTGTCCGCAGGATCGGCCTCGCGCCTGAGCAGGCCGCGCACCTGCAGTCTTTCCATCAGCGCCGCCATGTTGGGCTGGGAAATCATCACGGTCTCGGCGATCTGGCGCTGGGACGCGCCGGGATTGGCCGAGATCAGCGACAGCACGGCAAACTCCGACGGCTTGAGATCCAGCGCCAGCATGTGCTTCGCATAGTGAGGCCTTACGGTGGCATGGGCCAGGCGCGTGCAGTGGCCCAACTGCTGCATCAGAAAATTCTGCTGGAGTGCTGACTTCATGGGCGATGGGGTGGCTCGGTCCAAGGTGGGGCCAGGCGCATCGAACGGGGCCTGGCGGACCTTTCGATAGAGACGGTCATGGGTTTGTCTCCTGCGTCATGGATGAAATCGGCCAGGGTCGCCGCACCTCAGGCCAGCGGGACCCGTGCCCGGTATTGCACGAAGAAATCGATGCTGCGCGGATTGGCCATGGCGTCGGGGCTGGCCACCTTGGCGGGCTCTGCACCCAGCAGCAGCTTGCGCACGGGCAGTTCCATCTTCTTGCCCGTGAGGGTGCGCGGAATCTCGGCGACCTGGATGACCGCATCGGGCACGTGGCGCGCAGAGGCCTGGGCCCTGATGGCATCCTTGATCCGGGCCACCAGCGCATCCGTCAGCACCAGGCCCGGAGCCAGCACCACGAACAAGGGCATGAAAGAGGGGCGCCCCAGGAACTCCAGGTCCACGACGAGGCTGTCCAAGACCTCGTCAACTTCCTCGACGACACGGTAGATCTCGGCCGTTCCCATGCGGATGCCGAAACGGTTGATCGTGGTGTCCGAGCGGCCGTAGATCACGGCCGACCCATGCTCGCTGAACGAGATCCAGTCGCCATGGCGCCAGTAGCCGGGAAAGACGTCGAAGTAGCTTTCACGGTAGCGCAGGCCATCGGCGTCGTTCCAGAAATACAAGGGCATGGAAGGCATGGGTTCGGTGATCACCAGTTCGCCCACCTCGCCGGTCACGCTGCGCCCTTGCTCGTCAAAGGCGTGCGCGGCGACGCCCAGCTCACGGCACTGGATCTCGCCCGCACGCACGGGCAGCAGGGGCGCGCAGGCCACGAAGCCCGAGGCGATATCCGTTCCACCGCTGACCGAGGCCAGCCACAGATCGCGCTTGATGTTCTCGTAGACCCAGCCGTAGGCCTCCAGCGGCAGCGCCGACCCCGTGGAATTGATGGCGCGCAGTTTCTCGAAGCGGCGGCCCCGGGCCGGCACCACGCCATCCTTCATGGTCTTGGCCAGAAAGGCCGCGCCGCAACCGAACAGGGTGACCTGCTGGCGATCGATGAAGTCCCACAATGCGCCATCGTCGGGCGAGGTCGGGTTGCCATCGGACAGCACCACGGTGGCGCCAGCCAGCAGGCTGCCCACCATGAGATTCCAGACGATCCAGCCCGTGCTGCCCAGGAACATGAAGCGGTCGCCAGGCCGCACGTCGTGCTGCAGCCCATGGGCCTTGAGGTGGGTGAGCACGATGCCGCCATGGCTGTGCACCATGGCCTTGGGCAGTCCCGTGGTGCCCGAGGAATAGACCACCCACAGCGGGTGCGAGAACGGCAAGCGCTCGAAGACCGGCTCTGCGGGCCTGGCCAGCGCGTCGGCCCAGGCCAGGACATTGCGCCAGGGCAGCTCGCATGCGGGGTCCCCGGGCCTGAACAGGGGGCCGGGCACATGGATCACATGGCCTATCTCGGGCAATCCCCGCAGCACCTCGCCGAGTACGGCGCGGCGATCGAAACACCGTCCCCCGTAGACATAGCTATCGGTGGCGAAAATCAGCTTGGGACCGATCTGCTGGAAGCGGTCCAGCACCACGGAAACGCCCATCTCGGGCGCGCAGCTGGACCAGATGGCGCCTATGCTGGCGCAGGCCAGGAAGGCCACGACCGCCTGGGGCACATTGGGCAGGTAGGCCACGACGCGATCGCCGCGGCCCAGGCCGAGTTCGCGCATCCGGGCCGCGAGCGCCGCCACGTCACGCTCCAGCTGCCGCCATGACAGCTCCACCGGCTCGGCGCCTTCGCAGCGCGCGATGATGGCCGGGTGCTCGGCGCGGGCGCTGCGGAACACATGCTCGGCATAGTTCAGGTGCGTGTCGGGAAACCACTGCGCGCCCGGCATGCCGCGCTCACCGAGCACGCGCGTCGGGTCACCGTCGGCCATGACCTGGAAGTAGTCCCAGATCGAGCGCCAGAAGCCATCGAGATCCGTGACCGACCACTGCCACAGCGCCTGGTAGCCATCGAAGCGCCTATCCCTTGCCGCAGCCAGCCAATCCATGTAGCGCGCCAGGCCGCTTTGCGCGACCTGCTGCGGGCTGGGACGCCACATCAACTGCCCTTGTTCGATGGCCATGGCAACCCTCGGAAAAAGTTATAAAAAAAACATATTTTTTATAACCATAGAACATCATCATTCTCAGGAGTACAGGGGTTTTCATGGGGCAACCACGCGCTCTTCATGCGGTTGCTCCCCCGGGCACATGACGCAAAAAAGCCACCCGAAGGTGGCTTGTCCCATCGATGGCCCGGCCCTGTTCAGCCGCCGCTCCAGTTGACCAGGCCCGTGAAGGCCGTGACCAGCACGATGATGCCGAAGGCGATGCGGTACCAGGCAAACGGCACGAAGCTGTTGGTGGAGATGTAGCGCAGCAGCCAGCGCACGCACAGCCAGGCGCTGATGAAGGAGAACACCAGGCCCACGGCGAACATGGGGATGTCGGCCACCGACAGCAGGGCGCGCTCCTTGTAGAGGCTGTAGACGCCGGCGCCGATCAGCGTGGGAATGGCCAGGAAGAACGAAAAATCGGTGGCCGCCTTGCGCGACAGGCCCATCAGCATGCCGCCGATGATGGTGGCGCCGCTGCGGCTGGTGCCGGGAATCATGGCCAGGCACTGCACCAGGCCGACCTTGAGGGCATCGAGCGGCGTCATCTCGTCCACGGTCTGTACGCGCGTGGCCGATGCCGGACGGCGTTCGGCCCACAGGATGACGAAGCCGCCCAGGATGAAGGTGGTGGCCACCACGGTGGGCGTGAACAGGTGCGCCTTGATGAACTTGCCGAAGATCAGCGCCAGCACCACGGCCGGCAGGAAGCCGATGATGACGTTCAGCGTGAGCCTTTGCGCCTGGCGGCTGGTGGGCAGGTCGACCACGGTGGAGCGGATCTTCTGCCAGTACACCAGCACCACGGCGAAGATGGCGCCGGTCTGGATGGCGATGTCGAAGACCTTGGCCTTGGCATCGTCGAAGCCCAGCAGCGAGCCTGCCAGGATGAGGTGCCCGGTGGAAGAGATGGGAAGGAACTCCGTCAGTCCCTCCACGATGCCCATGATGGCGGCCTTGACCAGCAAAAGAATGTCCACGGCAAGCGTCCTGTCGCAATGCAAAAGTGCGCCATTATCTGCGCTGGCCATGGCCTGCCGGTGTCCGCCCGCCCGCCTGTCAGCGGCAATCGCAAACTTTTACAACGCCGGGCCCGCGACGTTGCTGCGCGCCCGGCGCTGTGCTGCAATGTGGGTGCGCTGGACTTCAGCGCGCCTTCAAAACCATTCCATCATGAAAAAAATCGTTGTTCTGGCAGTTGTCTCCCTGGCCTGCAGCATGGGCATGGCCGCAGGGGACAAGGCTCCCACGGCCCAGCAAAAGCTGATGGGCACCTGCAACACCGAAGCCACCGGCAAGAAAGGCGACGAGCGCAAGGAGTTCATGAAGTCCTGCCTGTCCGACGGCAAGAAGCGCCAGCAGGAACGCATGAAGACCTGCAATGCCGACGCCACCGGCAAGAAGGGCGACGAGCGCAAGGCGTTCATGAGTGAATGCTTGAAGAAGGACTGAAGCTCCCCCTGAGCGGCTGACGCCGCTTCCCCCTCTCTACCCGCTTCGCGGGGGAGGGGGACGACGCCCTCGCCGCGAGGCGGCTCTTGCTCGGCGTCTCTGGTGTCGGGCCGCGCCAGATTTGGAGGCTGCGCCCTATTTCTGCAGCAAGCCTTCATTGAAGCCACCGTTTTCGGTGGCTTTGCTGTTTAGGCGGATAGTTTTCTGATTTGGCTATCAATGGAGCTGTGTACTACCGACAGCCGTTCAAACTCGCAGGGCTCAAGCGCGGGCAGCCGAGCAAGGGCCTACGCCGGCCGCGCCGCCCCGCGGTGAGGGCTGCGTCCCCCTCCGCGAAGCGGGAAGGGGGAAGCGGCGCAGCCGCTCAGGGGGTCATCTTCCTGGCCCTGCGTTTGCGCCACCAGATGATGACGCCGGTGATCGACAGGACGGCGACGAGCACGCCGACGAAGGACATGAGCACGCGGCCGGGGGTGCCGAGGATGCGGCCGCTGTGCAGGGGCAGCTGCAGCTGGACGAAGACGTCGGCGGCCGTGCCGTGCCAGGGGCGGTAGGTGCCCAGGACTTCGCCGTTGTCCGAGCTGACGTAGATGTTGGACAGGCCCATGCCCATGGCGCCGGTTTCGTCGTGCGGGTCGAAGAAGGAGATGTTGTAGAACGGGAAGTCGCCGCCCCACCAGATGCCGCCGGCGGGCTGGGCGAAGCCCAGGCGCTTGGCCTCGCTCTGGGCGATGGCGATGGCCTGGGCGAACGAGACCTTGGGCTCGAGGAGCGTGCCCTGGGGCGCGGGCTTGAGGGTTTCGTAGGGGCCGGGCGTGGTGGTGGAGACGGTGCTCATCACCGGGTAGAAGACTTCGCGGTACAGGTTCAGCGAGAACGAGGTGAAGGCCACGATGACGATGACGGCCCAGACCCACAGGCCGCCCGCACGGTGCAGGTCGAAGTTGAGCTTGTAGGCGCCGCCGCCCCAGCGCACGCGCCATGAGGGCAGCCAGCGCCGCCACCACGATCCCATGGCCGCCGTCAGGCGCGGGGCGCTTTTCCTGAGCTTGACGGGAAAGGTCAGCAGCAGCGCGACAAAGCTGTCGGCCACCCACAGCAGGGCCAGACTGCCCATGAACCAGTAGCCCCAGCGGTCCGTGCCCCAGAAGCGCGGGGCCAGCAGGCTTTCGTGCAGGTGGCGCAGCCAGGGCATGAGGTTGCGCTGGCTGAGCGCGAAGCTGCGCCCGTTGCGCTGGCCCGTGATGTGGCCGCTGACCGGATCGACGAAGACCGTGTCATAGCCCAGCGCAGGCGCCTGGCCCGTGGCCGGGTCGGGCCGGGGGCGCACCATGAACATGGCGGCTTCGCCCTCGACCAGGCCCAGGGTCATGTAGCTGATCTCGGCGCGCGGCTCGCTGGCCTGCACCACGGCGGCCAGCTCCAGCGGGGTCTTCAGCGGGCCGCGTGCCGGGGTCTCCAGCATGTCGGCGTTGAGCCATTCGTCGATTTCATGGTCCCAGGACAGCACGGCCCCCGTGAGGCCGGCCATGGTGAGGAAACCGGCCAGCACCAGGCCGATCCAGCGGTGCACCACCGTCCACAACGCGCGCATGCTTCAGATCGCTCCGGCTCAGAAGTCCACCGATGCGCTCAGCGAGAAGGTGCGCGGCATGGACTGCACCAGGTAGTTGGCGCCCGGGTAGCCGCCCACGGACGACCAGTAGCCCTTGTCGAACAGGTTGTCGATGCGCGCGCGCAGGGTCAGCAGGCGGTTGTTGCCGATGTCCATGAGATAACGCGCGCCGATGTCGGTGCGCGTCCACGAGGCCACTTTCAGCGTGTTGGCGCCGTTGGCGTACTGGCTGGAGGTGTGCATCACGCGCGCGTTGAGGGCCAGGCCCGAGACGCCGGGCACATCCCAGTCCACGCCCAGGTTGAGCAGGCGCTTGGGCACGCCGATGGCGTAGTTGCCGATGGTGGCGGCATCGGCGGCCTCGCGGATCTTGGCCTCGCTGAAGGTCACGCCGCCCAGCACGCGCAGGCCCTTGACGGGCTCGCCGAAGACCGTGGCCTCCAGGCCGCTGTTGCGCTGCTTGCCGTACTGGCCGAAGACCTGGTTGGCCACATAGGCCGAAGGCATGTCCGTGGTGTACAGCGCCACCGTGGCGCCCAGCTGCCGGCCCTGCCACTTGAAGCCGATTTCCTTCTGGCGCGACTTGTAGGGCGCGAACACCTGGCCACCATTGGACACGGGCAGGTCGTTGGCCGTCTGCGGCGCCACGGCGCCCTTGGTCAGGCCTTCGATGTAGTTGGCGTAGACCGAGGTGTTCTCGCTGGTCTTGAACACCAGGCCCAGCATGGGCGTGGTGGCCGACTTCTTGTAGTGGTCGGTCTGCGCGCCCGTGTTGTAGTCGTAGCTGCTTTGCTCGATGCTCTGGCGGCGCACGCCCACGGTCAGGCGCAGGCGCTCGTCCAGCATCGTCAGCGTGTCGCCGATGGCGAAGCTGTTGAGCCGGGTTTCACCCACGCGCGTGGGATCGGCCAGGTTGCCGCCGAACAGCGTCATCGCCGGGCGCGCGCTGCTCCAGGGGTTGTAGATGTTGTTGACCACGCCAAAGCCCATGCCCCAGGCATTGCGCTCGGTGGCCGAGTAGGTGCTGGCCGTGGCCACCAGCTCGTGGCCCACGCTGCCCGTGGCCAGGCGCGTGCGGATGCCGACCTCGCCCGTGCCCACGCTGTCCTTGCGCTTGTTGTCGAAGCGCGTGCCCGTGGTGTCGCCGGCCGCATTCGTGACGGTCACGCCGCTCAGGGAGTTGTCTTCCTTGCCTCGGCGCAGGCCGCCGGCGGCCCAGGCCGTGGTGGTGTCGTTGATGTCCCATTCGGCGCGCAGCGTGGCGAACAGGTCGCGCTCGGTGGAGTACGACCAGTTCTGGCCGTAGTTGGTCTTGTTGTCGGGCACGGCCGGGATGAAGCTGCCGGGCGTCACGCTGGGGCGGCCGCCGTTGTAGCTGTTGCGCTGGTAGCCCACGTCGCCCGACAGGCGCACGTTGCGGCTGCGCCAGTCCAGGCCCAGGCCCAGGGCGGTGAGCGAGCGGTCTTCTCCATCCACGCCCGTGCCGCCGTCGCGGCGCACGGCGTTCAGGCGGATGCCGGTGCTCCGGTCAGGGCCGAAGCGGCGCGAGATGTCGGTGGAGACAAAGGCCTGGCCGCCCGTCTGTATGCCGGCGCCCACGCGCGTCAGCGCATCGTTGCCGGCGCGCTTGGGCAGCAGGCTGATGGTGCCGCCAATGCCGCTGCCGCCCGGTGCCGCACCATTGAGGAAGGCGTTGGCGCCGCGCAGCACCTCCACGCGCTCGAAGAATTCCGAGGCGATGTACTGGCGCGGCAGCAGGCCGTACAGGCCGTTGTAGGCGATGTCGTCCGAATAGACCGGGAAGCTGCGCAGCACATACAGCTCCTGGAAGTTGCCAAAGCCGCGCGCCTGGCGCACGCCCGGGTCGTTGAGCAGCACATCGCCCACGCTCTTGGACTGGGTGTCCTCAATCAGCTGCTGCGTGTAGCTGGTGGTGGAAAACGAGGAGTTCTTCCAGTCCAGCGTGCCCAGCACGCCGTTGCGCGCGCCCGTGGCCACCTGGCCGCCTGCGAAGGGCTTGGACAGGCCCTGGGCCGATGCGTCGGCACTGGCCTCCACCGTCACGGCTTCCAGCACGGTATCACCGCCCCGGGTCTGGGCAATCAGCGCCTGATGGCTGCACAGGCAAAGAACGGCCAGGGATATGGGGCGAATGGAAGGCATGGGGATGGGATTGAGAATGATTTGCAGAACCCGTTAGCTTACCAACCACCTGGGCACGCAACTATGAGTTTTCTCAATCTGTTGCATCGAAGCAATCCTGGGGGGGGGTGATTGGTTTCAAAGGCCCTGATCGATAGTCCGTGCGCACTCACCCTGGCCTCCACCCTGCGGACTGCATCCTCCAGATGCCGTGGACGTGCCTGCCGTTCGCGGCGCCAGGATGCAGCTGGCACCCTGCCCTCGTCCGTGCGTCGCATGGCGCTGGCCCCTGCGGCGCCCGGCAGCGACAGTCCTGTCCCATACAGGCCCGCCAACCCGGGCCGCACGCCAGGACATCGCCATGCAAATGACACCGCTGATCGCCATCCACATGAGCGCCGCCCTCGGGGCCACGGCCACGGGCGCCATCGCCCTGCTGGCACGCCGCCAGGCCGCCGCCCATCCCCGCCTGCACCGCGCGGCCGGCCATGCCTTTGTCACGCTCATGGTCTGCGCGGCGGTGTCCGCCTGCTTCATCCGCGACTACCGCCTGCCCAACTGGGGCGGCTACACGCCCGTCCACCTGCTGGTGCCGCTGACCTTTGCCGGCCTGGGCCGGTCGTTCTGGCACCTGTACCACGGCAACATCGCCGGCCACCGCAAGATCATGCGCAGCGTCTACATCGGCGCCTGCGTCGTGGCGGGCCTGTTCACCCTGCTGCCCGGCCGCTACCTGGGCGACCTGCTGTGGCAGCGGCTGGGCCTGGCCTGACGCCGCTTTCCTTCCCCCTGACGGAGAACTCCCCATGCGCACCCTCGATCCCCTTGATCCCCTCGATCCCTCTGCCCGCCACGACGACGATGCCCTGGAGCGCATGGCGCGCCGCCGCGCAGGCGCCAAGCTGGGCTGGATGATCCACGCCAGCGTCTATGTGCTGGTCAACCTCGGGCTGGCGGCGCTGTCGCTGTCCCAGGGCAGGCACTGGGCCATCTTCCCGGCCCTGGGCTGGGGCCTGGGGCTGGCCATCCACGGGGCCGTGGTCTGGCTGGCACTGCCGGGCAACGGCTGGCACGGGCGCATGGTGGAGCGCGAGCGGCAGGCGCTGCAGTCACGCCAGGGCCGCGCCCGCTGAAACACGCCATGGGACTACCATTGCCCTCCATGCCCGACCCCGCATCCAACGCCACACGCCAGCCGGCCGCCCCTGGCCACATCGTGGAACGGACCACGCTGCTGCGCCACGGCATCGCGACGACCTCGGCCTGCGCCCTGATTGCCGCCGCATTCAGCCTGAGCAACCACGGCCGCTGGGACGTGAACCTCATCTACTCGCTGTCGATCGGCCTGACCAGCTGGCTCACCATCGAACTGGGCCGCTGGCGCCTGACGCGGGGCCAGGACATTCCCTGGCCCGGCGGCTGGCGCGGCGCCGCGCTGGTGGTGGCTGGCATCGTGACGGGGTTCGTGATCGGGTCGCTGATCGGCACGGCCTACAGGCAGTGGGCTGATCCCGACGCCAGCACGGCCCTGATGCACCGGCTGTGGATACCGCTGGCCGTCACCATCGTCGCCAGCACGGTGATGTCGCTGGCCTTCTTCCTGCTGGGCTACTCGCGCCACCTGCAGATGCAGGCCGAGCAGGCCCGCCGCCAGGCGGCCGAGGCGCGACTGACCCTGCTGCAGGCCCAGCTGGAGCCACACATGCTGTTCAACACCCTGGCCAACCTGCGCGTGCTGGTGGCCAGCGACCCGCAGCGCGCCCAGGCCATGCTGGACCATCTGATCGCCTACCTGCGCGCCACGTTGGGCGGCTCGCGCAGCACCGAGCATGCGCTGGCCGAGGAATTCGCGCGCCTGCGCGACTACCTGGCGCTGATGTCCATCCGCATGGGCCCGCGCCTGCAGTACACGCTGGACCTGCCCGAGGACCTGGCCCAGGTGCCCGTGCCGCCGTTGCTGCTGCAGCCCCTGGTGGAAAACTGCATACGCCACGGACTGGAGCCCAAGCTGGAAGGCGGGCATATCGCCGTGCGCGCGCGCCGCATGGACGGCGGCCCGTTGGAGCTGACCGTGGCCGACAACGGCATGGGCCTGGACACCGGTGCGCCCGCCCTGCCCGGCAGCCGCTTCGGCACGGCCCAGCTGCGCGAACGCCTGGCCAGCCGCTATGGCGACGCCGCGCACTTCGAACTGGCCGCCCTGCCCGAAGGCGGCACGCTAGCCAAAATCACCATTGCCAACGCCGGTTGAAATGACCCACGCCCCCCGCGCCCTGATCGCCGAAGACGAACCCCTGCTGGCCGAGGACCTGCGCCAGGCCCTGGACCGCGCCTGGCCCGAGCTGCAGATTGCCGCCATGGTGGGCGACGGCCTGAGTGCCGCCCGGCAGGCGCTGGCGCTGCAGCCGGACGTACTGTTCTTCGACATCCGCATGCCGGGCCAGAGCGGCCTGGAGGCCGCCGCCGAACTGGCCGACGCCTGGCCCGAGGCGCAGCCGTTTCCCATCCTGGTCTTCGTGACCGCCTATGACCAGTACGCCATGGACGCCTTCG
>NZ_JTKZ01000645.1:0-1438 GCF_000799035.1 Delftia sp. ZNC0008 | reverse complement strand
CCGCGTCGTGCGCCAGCGCAGGCGGCTGGCCGCGCTGCGCCTGCGCAGCCGCCTGGAGCTGGAGACCGTGCTGCGCCAGCATGCCCAGGAGCTGCGCACGGCCCAGGACGGCATCGTCCAGGCCGCGCGCCAGGCCGACACGGGACTGAGCCGCAGCCTGGAGCACCTGCCCCAGGGCGTGGTGGTGATCGATGCCGACCTCAACCTGGTGGCCTGGAACTCGCGCTACGTGGAGCTGTTCCGCTTTCCCTCCGAACTGCTGCGCACGGGCCAGCCCATAGAGAACCTGTTTCGGTACAACGCCCGGCGCGGCCTGCTGGGGCCCGGCCCCATCGAAGAGGCCATCCACCGGCGGCTGCAGCATCTGCGCAGCGGCAGCCCGCACCTGCGCGAAAGCACCAAGGACGACGGCACGGTGCTGGAGATCCGCGGCAACCCCCTGCCCGACGGCGGCTTCGTCACCAGCTATGCCGACATCACCAGCTACAAGAACGCCGCACGCGAGCTGCGCTCGCTGGCCGATGCGCTGGAGCAGCGCATTGCCGAGCGCACGCGCGACCTGGCCGAGGCCAAGCGCGAGGCCGAGCAGGCCAACCGCTACAAGACCCGTTTCGTGGCCGCTGCCGTGCACGACCTGCTGCAGCCTCTGAACGCCGCGCGCATGTTCAGCTCCCTGCTGCGCAGCCATCTGCATGACGAGGCGGGCCGCCACGTGGCCGACAGCATCGACGGCGCCCTGGCCGCGCAGGACGCCATCCTGGGCAGCCTGCTGGACATCTCGCGCATGGAATCGGGCCAGCTGGAGGTGCGCGTGCGCGACTTCGCGCTGGGCCCGCTGCTGCAGGTCATGCGCCACAACTTCGGCATCCTGGCCGAAAGCCGGGGCCTGCGCCTGAGCGCGGTGGACACGCGCTGCGTGGTGCGCAGCGACGAGGCCCTGCTGCGCCGCATCCTGCAGAACTTCCTGTCCAACGCCATACGCTACACGCGCCAGGGCCGCATCGTCATCGGCTGCCGGCGCCAGGGCCAGCAGTTGCGCATCGAGGTGCACGACCAGGGACCGGGCATTCCCGAGAGCCTGCAGCACGAGATCTTCGAGGAATTCCGCCGCCTGGACGAGGGCCATGGCGACGACCGTGGAGCCGGGCTGGGCCTGGCCATCGTCGAGCGCCTGGGCCGGCTGCTGGGCCATGAGATCGGCCTGCGCTCGCAACTGGGCCAGGGCAGCGTGTTCTGGGTCTGCGTGCCGCTGGGCGACCCGGGCGCCGTGCCGCAGATCGCCGCAAGCGCGCAGACCGGCGACCCGGACCAGGATGCACCGCTGCAAGGCATGAACGCCTGGTATGTGGAGGACGATCCCCAGTCCTGCACCGCCATGCGCGCCCTGCTGCAGCGCTGGGGCTGCAGCGTGCCGCTGGCCGGCGGCCCGGCCGAGGCG
>NZ_JTKZ01000526.1:0-4327 GCF_000799035.1 Delftia sp. ZNC0008 | reverse complement strand
CCGCGTCACCTGGTACAGGGCGCGTGCCGCCTCCACGTTGAGCAGGGTCTGGCGCAGGTCGCGGTTGTGGGCCTGGGCCAGGTCCACCAGCTGGCGCAGCTGGCGGTCGGCGATGAAGCTGTTCCAGTCCAGCGTGGCCGCCGACGAGGACAGCACGGGCGCGGCATCCTGCTGCGGCCATTGCGTGGGAATGGGCGCCTGCGGACGCTGGTGGACCGGGGCGAGGGAGCAGCCCGCCAGCACCAGGCTGGCGGCCAGCGCACACAGGGCGCGTGGGAAGAAGTGCATGGACATGGCGCTTACTCGATGGGGGTTGCCGGGGCCTGCAGGGCAGGCGGGGTGCCGGCCGGCGCCTTGCGCCGGAACAGGGACAGCACCCAGACGAAGAAGACGGGAACGAAGACCACCCCCAGCAGCGTGGCCGACAGCATGCCGCCGATCACGCCAAAGCCGATGGCGGCCTGGCTGGAGGCGCCCGCGCCCGAGGCCAGCGCCAGCGGCACCACGCCCAGGATGAAGGCCAGCGAGGTCATGACGATGGGCCGAAAGCGCAGCCGCGCCGCCTGCAGCGCGGCCTGCGCCAGGCTGTGCCCCTGGGCATGCAGGTCCCTGGCGAACTCCACGATCAGGATGGCGTTCTTGGCCGCCAGGCCGATGATGGTGATCAGGCCCACCTTGAAGTACACGTCGTTGGACAGGCCCACGGCCGAGGTGGCCAGCACCGATCCCAGCGCGCCGATGGGCACGATCAGCATCACGGCGGCGGGAATGCTCCAGCTCTCGTACAGGGCCACCAGCAGCAGGAACACCACCACGATGGCCAGCGCGAACAGCTTGGGCGCCTGGGCACCGGCGGCTTTCTCCTGGAAGGACAGGGCCGTCCACTCGTAGCCTATGCCGCGCGGCATCTCGGCCATGATGCGTTCCAGCTCGGCCATGGCCTCGCCCGTGGTGTGGCCAGGCCTGGCGTCGCCCGAGATGCGGAAGGCCGGATAGCCGTTGTAGCGCGAGATCTGCACCGGCCCGCTTTCCCAGCGCACCGTGGCAAAGGCCGACAGCGGCACCTGCTGCCCGCCGGCGTTGGGCACGTGCAGGCGCAGGATGTCCTCGGGCCGCGCGCGGGCCTGGGCATCGGCCTGCACCACCACGCGCTGCAGGCGGCCCGCGTTGGGGAACTCGTTGATCACGGCCGAGCCGTAGGCGGTGGACAGGGCCGTGTTGATGGCGCTGAAATCCACGCCCTGGGCCTGCGCCTTGCGCCGGTCGATGTCCAGCCGCAGCTGGGGCGCATCCTCCAGGTTTTCCATCATGGCGTAGGCAATGATGGGCGAGGCATTGGCCTTGGCCAGCAGTTGGTCGCGCGCGGCGATCAGCGCCTCGCGGCCCAGGCTGGCGCGGTCCTGCAGGCGCAGCGCAAAGCCGCCGGAGTTGCCCAGGCCGTCGATGGGCGGCGGGTCCACGGCCATGACGGTGCCGTCGGACAGGCTGGCAAAGCGCTGGTTGAAGGCCTGCACCTCGTCCCACGATGCCTGCCCGGCGCCGCGCACCGACCACTCCTTGAGCGTGACGAAGGCCAGGGCCGCGTTCTGCCCCATGCCCGAGAAGCTGTAGCCCATCAGGAACTCGGCCTGGGCCGTGGCGGGGCGGCTCTGAACATAGTCCTCCATGTCCTTGACCATGGCCTTGGTGCGCTCCGTGGTGGCGCCCGGCGGCAGCTGCACGCCGACGATGTAGTAGCCCATGTCCTCGTAGGGCACGAAGGATTCGGGCATGCGCGTGTACGCCACGCCCAGCCCGGCCACGATGGCGGCATACACCAGCATGCAGCGCCCGGCGCGGCGCACCAGCCGCTGGTTGAGCAGGTCGAAGCGCTCGGTCAGCGCCGCGAAGCGGCGGTTGAACCAGCCGAAGAAGCCCTTGCGCTCGGCGTGATGGCCCTTGGCAACGGGCCTGAGCAGCGTGGCGCACAGCGCGGGCGTGAAGGTCAGCGCCAGCAGGCCCGAGAACAGGATGGACACGGCCAGCGACAGCGAGAACTGCCGGTAGATCACACCCACCGATCCGCTCATGAAGGCCAGCGGCAGGAACACGGCCACCAGCACCAGGGTGATGCCGACGATGGCGCCCGAGACCTGGTGCATGGCCTTGACCGTGGCCGCCAGCGGCGACAGACCCTCCTCGGCCATGAGGCGCTCCACGTTCTCCACCACCACGATGGCGTCGTCCACCAGGATGCCGATGGCCAGCACCATGCCGAACATGGTCATCATGTTCACCGAGAAGCCCAGCGCATACATCACGCCCAGGGTGCCGGCCAGGCATACCGGCACGACGATGGTGGGGATCAGCGTGTAGCGCAGGTTCTGCAGGAACAGCCACATCACCAGGAACACCAGCGCCACGGCCTCCACCAGGGTCTGGATGACCTTGCCGATGGCCACTTCCACGAAGCGCGAGGTGTCATAGGGCACGGCGTACTGGATGCCGGCGGGGAAGTTCTGCGACAGCTCGGCCAGGCGCGCCTTGACGGCCTTGGCGGTCTGCATGGCGTTGGCCCCGGGCGCCAGCTGCACGGCGGCGGCCACGCCCTGGCGGCCGTCCTCGCGCGAGGAAAAGCTGTAGTCCAGCTGGCCGACCTCCAGCCGCGCCACATCGGCCAGGCGCACGGCCGAGCCATCGGCCCTGGCACGCAGCACGATCTGGCCGAACTCCTCGGGCGAGGCCAGCGTGCCCTTGACGGCAATGGTGGCGCTCAGCTCCTGGCCGGGCCCTGCGGGCGAGGCGCCAAAGCTGCCGGCCGGCACCTGCGCGTTCTGGGCGGCGATGGCCGCGTTCACGTCCGCCACCGACAGGCCGTAGCCCAGCAGCTTGTTCGGATCGACCCAGACGCGCATGGCCACATCGGCCGCGAAGAACTGCACCTTGCCCACGCCGGGCACGCGGCGGATCTCGTTGTTGATGTTGCGCACGGCGTAGTCGGACAGGGCCACCTCGCTGTTGCTGCCGCTGCCGTCCTTGTAGGTCAGCGAGTAGATCATCAGGAAGTTGGCGCTGGCCTGCTCGACCTGCAGGCCCATCTGCATCACGGACGCGGGCAGGCGCGCCTCGGCCTTCTTGATGCGGTTTTGCACCTCCACCTGCGCCAGCGCGGGCTCGGTGCCCGGGGCGAAGGTGGCCGTGATCTCGGCCATGCCCGTGGAGCCGCTGGAGGAGTCGAAGTACAGCAGCCCCTTGGTGCCGTTCAGCTCCTCCTCGATGACGCTGGTCACCGACTCCATCACCGTGGTGGCGGAGGCCCCCGGATAGTTGGCGGTGATCGAGATCTGCGGCGGCGCCACGTTGGGAAACTGGGAGACGGGCAGTGCCGGTATGGCCAGCAGCCCGGCGAGCATGATGAAGATGGCCACCACCCAGGCGAAGTTGGGGCGGTTGATGAAGAACTTGGACATGGTCTATTCCTTGGGCACGCGCCGGCTCAGTCGCTGGACGTGGCGGAGCTGCCGGAGGCGCTGAAGGTGCCGGACAGCCCCGCCGTAGGGGAGGCCGCGGCATCGGAAAGGGCCGTGACCTGAACCCGCGCCCCGGGCTGCAGGCCTGCCATGCGGCCCACCACCACGCGCTCGCCGCCCTTCAGGCCTGCGCTGATCTGCCACTGCGCGCCATGCATGGCCGCGGTCTGCACGGGGCGCATCTGCAGCGTGTCCTGGCCGTCCACCACCAGCACGTGGGCCTGCCCGTCGGTGCTGCGCCGCACGGCCCGCTGCGGCACCAGGATGGCGGCAGGGTCCACGCCCTGGCCCACGGTCACGCGCACATACATGCCGGGCAGCAGCATGCCGTCGCGGTTGTCGAAGCGCCCGCGCAGCGACATCTGGCCGGTGCCGCGGTCCACCGTCACATCCGAGAACAGCAGTTGCCCCGTGCGCTGCAGGCCCGTGCCGTCCACCTTCAGGGAGACCGGCGTGCCGTCCTTGCCCGCCGTCTGTGCCAGGCGGCCCTCGGCCAGGGCCGCGCGCAGGCGCTGGGCTTCGGCCACGGGCTGCTGGAAGTCGGCATAGACCGGGTCGAGCTGCTGGACCAGCGCCATGGGCGTGGCCTCGCCCTGGCCCACCAGGGCGCCCTCGGTGACCAGCGCACGGCCGATGCGGCCCGCGATAGGCGCCCTGACCGTGGCGTATTCCAGGTTCAGGGCGGCCGCCTGCACCTCGGCCTGGGCGGACTGCCGCGCGGCCTGGGCCGCCTGCAGGCGGGCCTGCATGGCCTCGAAGTCCTGGCGGCTGACCGCCTCCTGCGCCACCAGCGGCGCGTTGCGGCCGACCACGGCACG
>NZ_JTKZ01000715.1:0-3581 GCF_000799035.1 Delftia sp. ZNC0008 | reverse complement strand
GCACTCCGCTGGCCTGCACCAGGGCAAGCAATTTCTCGACAACTTGATCGGCAACGCGCATGGGGATTCTCAGAATTGGTTTTCAGTGATTCACGGCGCTATGCGCCAGCCTCATCGCATGAAACCCGCACTGCCCAAGCCAGGGACACCGAGCAAGGGCCGCCCCGCCGCGAGGGTGTCGTCCCCCTCCCCCGCGAAGCGGGTAGAGAGGCGCCGTGCCACGGGGGGAAGGCGCGCAGCGACTCAGGGGGTGTTTCATGTCAATACCCCGGAATCATCCACGTAAACACATAGGCTTGCAGCGTCGTGATCACCCCGATGATCACGGCGAACATCAGGCTGTGCTTGACCGTGAAGCGGAACAGGTCCGACTCGCGCCCTGCCAGGCCCACGGCCGCGCAGGCAATGGCGATGGACTGGGGCGAGATCATCTTGCCCGTCACGCCGCCCGTGGTGTTGGCCGCCACCGTGAGCACCTGGGGCAGGCCCAGCTGCTGCGCCGTGGTGGCCTGCAGCGCGGCGAACAGCGCGTTGGCCGAAGTGTCCGAGCCCGTGAGGAACACGCCGATCCAGCCCAGGAAGGGCGAGAAGAACGTGAACGCCTGGCCCGTGTGTGCCAGCGCCAGGGCCAGCGTGGCCGACAGGCCCGAGTAGTTGGCCACGAAGGCGAAGGCCAGCACCATGCCGATGGAGTAGATCGGCACGGCCAGTTCCCTGAAGGTCTCGCCCAGCGTGGCCACGGCCTTGGCCGGCGACAGGCGCGTGAAGGTGATGGTGATCAGCGCCGCGATCAGGATGGCCGTGCCGGTGGCCAGCAGCCAGTTGAAGGTGTAGACCGCGCCGTAGGGCGCAGCGGCGGCCACGACGGGGGGCGTCTTCTCCACCAGGTTGTGCAGGAAGGGCACGGGGATGTTGATGACGGTGGAGGCCAGCGGGCCGCCTGCGGCGAACAGCGCCTTGAAGGGCTTGATGCTCCAGACCGTCACCATGGCCGTGAGGATGATGAAGGGCGACCAGGCCTTGATGACGGCACCGGCCGTCAGCGGTGCACCGGAAGCGGCGGCGGGAGCCTTGACCGCCTTGGCTGTCTTCGCAATGGCAGCAGCCTTGCCGCCCTCGCCTTCCGTGTCGAAACGGAAGATGCGCTTGGGTTGCCAGACCTTGAGGAACAGCGTCAGCGCCACCAGCGAGACGATGGCCGAGGTGATGTCCGGCAGCTCGGGGCCGATGTAGTTGGCCGTGAGGAACTGCACCAGGGCAAACGAGCCGCCGCCCACCAGCACCGCAGGCCAGGTTTCCTTGACGCCGCGCCAGCCGTCCATGATGGCCATCAGCCAGAACAGCACCAGCACCGTCATGAAGGGCAGCTGGCGGCCGGCCATCTGGCCGATGGCGAATGCATCCACGCCCGAGACCTGCCCCGCCACGATGATGGGAATGCCCATGGCGCCGAAAGCCACGGGCGCCGTGTTGGCGATCAGGCACAGGCCCGCCGCATACAGCGGCTTGAAGCCCAGGCCCACCAGCAGCGCGGCAGTGATGGCCACGGGCGCGCCGAAGCCGGCCGCGCCCTCCAGGAAGGCGCCGAAGCAAAAGCCCACCAGGATGAGCTGCAGCCGCTGGTCGGGCGTGACCGACAGGATGGACGAGCGGATCACGTCGAACTGCCCCGTCTTGACCGAGATCTTGTAGAGGAACACGGCCGCCACGATGATCCAGGCGATGGGCCACAGGCCGTAGAAGAAGCCGTACACGGCCGAGGCCAGTGCCGCGCTCACGGGCATCTTGTAGAACAGCAGCGCCACGCCCAGCGCCAGCGCCACGGTGACGGTGCCAGCCTGGTAGCCCTTGAGACGGAACCTGGTCAGCGCCAGGAAGAAAAAGATGATGGGAATCAGCGCGATCAGCGCCGAGATCCAGATGTTCCCGGCGGGATCGTAGTTCTGCTGCCAGATGGTTTGCATGACCGTGTCTCTAGATGATGGGGAGGGCGCGGTAAGCGCCCCTTGTCGGCCACTCCCTCTCGTTGCAGCGTTGGCATGCGGTGCGATCCGCACAGGATGTCTGCTGGCTGGCTGCAACGGTGTCTGGGAGTGTTCCCCGCGCTGGCGCCTTGTGGGCCATTGGAAAATTGGTCCAACCAATTAAGCCAAAATTCAGACCATTGCGCGAAGTGGTGCGATTCTCAGAGCTTTCAAGTGGGCAGATGAACAGGGTAAACACCTAAAAGAGTGCAGATAATGCACCACGATGTTTATTGGTCAGACCAATCATGAATGTTTTGGTGCAACGCATGCTCAAGTCCCCGGCCAAGCAAGGCCCCAGGCGGTGCACAAACGCAGCGCTCGCGGGAAAAAGATCGGCGGCAGCGCTGTGCCCGCAGGTCCGGCGCTCATGCCTGACGTCCCCAACGGAAAAGCCCGCTCCCTACAATGCAGCCTCAGCGGTCGGTGTACCGCCCTTGTATCTTCGGCGCCCGGGTCAGCCCCGGGCGCCTTATTAAACCGCCGTGTATCCGGACGGCGGTGGCTGATTGAACGGAGCCCATCCATGAACCACATTCCTGCGCGCCGCTCGGCGCTGCGCCAGGCGGCTGCCTGCGTGCTGGCCGCCTCCTCCCTGTCCAGCCTGCCTGCGCTGGCCGCCGAACCCGCCGTGCTGCGCGTCTCGGCCATCCCGGATGAAGCTCCCACCGAGCTGCAGCGCAAGTTCGAGCCGCTGGGCAAGTACCTCTCGGCCCAGACCGGCATGAAGGTGGTGTTCACGCCCGTGACCGACTACGCCGCCGTGGTCGAGTCGCTGGCCACGCGCAAGCTGGACCTGGCCTGGCTGGGCGGCTTCACCTTCGTGCAGGCCAAGATCCGCACCAACGGCACGGCCATCCCCATCGTGCAGCGCGAGGAAGACGCCAGGTTCACCTCCAAGTTCATCACGGCCAACCCCGCCATCAAGACCCTGGCCGACCTCAAGGGCAAGAGCTTTGCCTTTGGCGCGCCCTCGTCCACCTCGGGCAGCCTGATGCCGCGCTTTTTCCTGCAGCAGGACGGCATCGACCCCGAGAAGGACTTCAAGACCGTGGCCTTCTCCGGCGCGCATGACGCCACCGTGGCCTTCGTGGCCGCAGGCAAGGCCGAGGCCGGCGTGCTCAATGCATCGGTCTGGGACAAGCTGGTGGAGAGCAAGAAGGTCGATACCAGCAAGGTGCGCGTGTTCGCCACCACGCCGCCCTACTTCGACTACAACTGGACCGTGCGCGGCGACCTGGACCCGGCCCTGGTCAAGAAGCTGACCGACGCCTTCCTGGCGCTGGACCCGGCCAAGCCCGAGCACAAGGCCATCCTGGAGCTGCAGCGCGCCGCGCGCTTCGTGCCCACCCAGGCCTCGAACTACGAAGGCATCGAGGCTGCCGCCAAGTCGGCCGGCCTGCTCAAGTAAGCCGCAGCAGGCGCAATCCATGAGCTTTGAACTGGAAGGCGTGGGCCTGACCCACGCCGGCGGCGGCATTGCGCTGCGCGGCGTGACGCTGGCCGCACGCCAGGGCGAGGCCATTGCGCTGATCGGCCCCTCGGGCGCGGGCAAGA
>NZ_JTKZ01000348.1:0-9611 GCF_000799035.1 Delftia sp. ZNC0008 | reverse complement strand
CCCATCGCGGCGCATCGGCGCTGCGGCCAGAGCACACGCTGGAGGCATACCGCGAGGCCATACGCGCGGGCGCCGACTTCATCGAGCCCGACCTGGTCATCACGCGCGATGGCGTGCTGGTGGCGCGGCATGAGAACGCCATCGCCATCCTCGCGGCCGACGGCAGCCTCAAGGAGGCCACGACCAATGTGGCCGACCGCCCCGAGTTCGCGGCGCGCAAGACCACCAAAACCATCGACGGGCAGGCGATCACGGGCTGGTTCGTGGAGGATTTCACGCTGGCCGAGCTGAAGACGCTGCGTGCGCGCGAACGCATTCCGGCGATCCGCCCGGCGAATGTGCAGTTCAATGACCGTTTCGAGGTGCCCACGCTGCAGGAGGTCATCGACCTGGCCCGAGCCGAGAGCGCACGCACGAGCCTCACCATCGGCATCTATCCCGAGACCAAGCACCCGAGCTACTTCCAGTCCATCGGCCTGCCGCTGGAGCCCGCGCTGCTCAAGCTGCTCGCGGACAACGGCTGGAACCATGCGCAGGCGCCAGTCTTCGTGCAGTCCTTCGAGGTCGAGAACCTGCGCTGGATCCGTGCGCGCAGCAGCCTGCGCCTGGTGCAGTTGCTGGCGCCCAAGGGCAAGCCCTATGACAGCGTGGCACGCGGCACGGGCCCCGGCTATGCCGACATGGTCACGCCCGCAGGCCTGGCCGAGATTGCGCGCTACGCCAACGGCATAGGGCCGAGCAAAAGCATGGTGATCCCCGTGGTGCAGGGTGCGAATGCCGCGCCCACTGCGCTGGTGGCCGATGCCCATCGCGCGGGGCTGCTGGTCCATCCCTGGACGCTGCGGCCCGAGAACGCCTTCCTTCCCCTGAGCCTGAAATCTCCGCCCGCACAGGACGGCGCCCGGCGTGGCAATGCGCGCGCCGACATGGACGATTTCCTGCGCACGGGCATCGATGGCATCTTCACCGACGACCCGTCGGTGGGGCGAGCCGCCATTGACGCATTGCTCAAGTCGCGGCCTTGACCGGACGTGCTGCCGTGCGCCGGCCCGCTGCCTGCGCCTGCTCCAGCCACTGCTGGCGGCGTGCGGCATCGGCGCCGAGCACGGGTCCGAAACTGTGTATGCGCACGGGTCGGATGCCGCTGAACTCCAGGATGGCACGGCGCATCTGGTGATGGCCAGGCATGTGCGCCAGCCAGCGGTAATACCAGGGCGGGGAATCCATGCTCACCAGCAGATCGGCGGTGCGGCCGGCCAGCAGCCGGTCCCACAGCATCGAGCCCTTGCGGTACTTGAAGGCGAAGCCCGGCAGAAAGATGCGGTCGATGAAGCCCTTGGGCAAGGCCGGCAGGCCGCCCCACCAGGTCGGATAGACCCAGGCCAGGTGGCTGGCCCACAGGATGTCGGCCTGGGCCTGCTGCAGGTCAGGCTCCAGAGGCTGATCCTGGCGATAGCCGGCGCGCAGCAGCGGGTCGAATTCCAGTTCGCCCAGGCGCAGCGTGCGCACTTGGGCACCGCTGTCGCGTGCGCCCTGGGCGTAGGCATCGGCCAGGCCGGCGCACAGGCTGCCGTCCGACGGGTGGCCGAGGATGATCAGGATGCGCTGGGGATGATGGGGGTGCGTGGTGCTTGGAGACATGGCGGCCATGTTCGCCTTGCCCCAAGGGGCAGGGTCAAGACCCTGGATCAAGCCATGGCGGTTTCGCAGGCGCGTTCTCTGGAATCCGCCGGCTCCAGGCGGCATTCGAGCAGCTCACGCTCCAGTGCGGCCAGCTGCGTCTGCAGTCCCTGAAGGTGCTGCATCTGCGCCTGCACCTGCTCGCGGCGGCCGCGCAGCAGCCGGGCCAGCGCGTCCCAGCTGTCGGCGTGGTCCAGGCGCTGCAGGCCATGCAGCTCGTCGAGCCGAAAGCCCAGCCCCAGCGCCTGGCGGATGCGCTGCACCAGCACCAGATCCTGCTGTCCATACACGCGGTAGCTGCCTGCCCGCGCCACGGCACCGAGCAGGCCCCGTGATTCATAGAGCCTGACGGCCTTGGGCGAGCAGCCGGCGCGTCGGGCGAGTTCTCCGATATACATGGGGCGTGATCGTAGTCGCTGGCGCCGGGCTCTCATGGTCTGCATGGCGTTGGCGCACAATGACCGGATCGCGGCGCTGGCTTCGCTCGAACGGTGCGCCCATCCCTGACACGAGGACCCACCATGAATGCACGCACTCCTTCACAACTGCTGCAGCCCGCAGCCGCGCTGGACCGGATCAGCCGCTCCTGGGACGAGCGCATCGTCCCGGCGCTGACCGAGTACATCGCCATTCCCGCCAAGTCGCCCATGTTCGCGCCCGACTGGGAGCAGCAGGGCCACCTGGAGACCGTGCTGCGCAATGCGGCCGACTGGGTGCAGGCGCAGAAGGTGGCGGGCCTGACGCTGGAGATCGTGCGCCAGCCGGGCCGCACGCCAGTGCTGTTCTTCGAGGTGGAAGGCACGCAGGACAAGGCGGCCTCCAGCCCCACGGTGCTGATGTACGGCCATCTGGACAAGCAGCCCGAGTTCGACGGCTGGCGCAGCGATCTGGGTCCGTGGACGCCCAAGTACGAGAACGGCAAGCTCTATGGCCGTGGCGGCGCCGACGACGGCTATGCGGTCTACGCCAGCATTGCCGCCGTGCAGGAGCTCAAGCGCCAGGGCGTGCCGCACCCGCGCATCCTGGGCCTGATCGAGACCTGCGAGGAAAGCGGCTCGCGCGACCTGTTGCCCTATGTCGATGCCCTGCGTCCGCGCCTGGGCGATGTGGGCCTGGTGATCTGCCTGGACAGCGGCGCCGGCAACTACGACCAGCTGTGGCTGACCACCAGCCTGCGCGGCATGGCCAGCGGCACGCTGAAGGTGGAGATCCTCACGGAGGGCGTGCACTCAGGCGATGCCTCGGGCGTCGTGCCGTCGTCCTTCCGCATCCTGCGCCAGGTGCTGGACCGTCTGGAGGACAGCAAGACCGGGCGCCTGCTGCCCGCCAGCTTCCACTGCGAGGTCCCGGCCGACCGCATGGCCCAGATGCGCGCCACGGCGGCCATCCTCGGCGAGGAGACCTATGCGCGCTTTCCCTGGGCGCACTACGACTGCGGCGGCTCCACGCTGTTTGCCCTGCCCACCACCACCGACCCGGTGCAGGCGCTGGTCAAGCGCACCTGGGAGCCCACGCTGAGTGTCACAGGCGCAGAGGGCCTGCCCGCGCTACAGGATGCCGGCAACGTGCTGCGGCCCTACACGGCCTTCAAGCTCAGCCTGCGCCTGCCGCCCCTGGTCGATGCCGCCGCCTGCGTGCAGGAGATGAAGGCGCTGCTGGAGGACAACGCGCCCTACCAGGCCCGTGTGACCTGGCAAGGGCTGTCGGGTGCCAGCGGCTGGAATGCGCCAGCCATGGACGGCTGGTTCGAGGACGCGCTCAACGCCGCCAGCCAGGCGCATTTCGGCGCTTCCTGCGGCTACATCGGGCAGGGCGGCACGATTCCGCTGATGAACATGCTCAGCCAGGGCTTTCCCAAGGCCCAGATGATGGTCTGCGGCGTGCTCGGCCCCAAGAGCAACGCCCACGGCCCCAATGAATTCCTGCACGTGCCCTATGCCAAGAAGCTCACGGCCGCCGTGGCCCAGGTGATCGCCGCCATGGCCGTGACGCAGGCAGGTTCCGAAGCCGGTGCCGGCACTGCCGGCGTGGCGTGATGGCAGCGTCTGCCCCCGCGCCGGAAGGCCAGGTCACACGCCTGGCATCCGGCGACGGCGCCGAGCTGTCACTGTGCGATTGGCCTGCCGGCGAGGGCCCGGCGCGCGCCACCGTGCTGCTGGTGCACGGCCTGGGCGAGCACATCGGCCGCTATGCGGCACTGGCCCAGCGGCTCAATGCCTGGGGCTATGCCGTACGCGGCTACGACCAATATGGCCACGGACGCTCGGCAGGGCCGCGCGGTGGCCTGACGGGCGACAACCGGCTTCTGGACGACCTGGCGGCCGTGGTGGATGACACGCGCGCCCGGCAACCGGCCGACCAGCCGCTGGTGCTGTTGGGCCACAGCCTGGGCGGCCTGGTGGCGGCGCTGTTCGTGGCCCGGGCCATCCGGCCTGTCGATGCGCTGGTGCTGTCCTCGCCAGCCCTCGATGTGGGTCTGTCGCCGATCCAGAAATTGCTCGTTGGCACGCTGCCGCGCCTGCTGCCCGATCTGCGCGTGTCCAACGGCCTGCAGATTCCGTATCTCTCGCATGACGTGGCGGTCTGCGATGCCTACCGCGCCGATCCGCTGTGCCACGACCGCATCAGCGCACGGCTGGCGCGCTTTCTGGCGCAGGGCGGCCCGCAGGTGCTGGCCCGTGCGGGCAGCTGGAGTGTGCCCAGCCTGTTGCTGTGGGCAGGGGACGACAGGCTGGTGGCGCCGGCCGGCAGCCAGGCCTTTTCCGACCGTGCGCCGCCGGCCGTGGTGCAGGCGCAGTGCTTTGACGGCGCCTACCACGAGCTGTTCAACGAGCGCGATGCCTTCGCCGCGCCCGTGTTCGCAAGGCTGCGGCAGTGGCTGGGCCGGTTCAGTCCAGCGTGAGCGCCGCCAGCGCGGCCAAGGGCGCGGTTTCCGCGCGCAGAACGCGTGGACCCAGCGTGACGGGCACGAAACCCTGGGCGCGGGCCAGGGCCTCTTCGGCCGGAGAGAGGCCCCCTTCGGGGCCCGATAGAAAGACCACGGGCGCATCCTCGGCCATGGCGTCCACGATCTCGCCCAGCGGCCGGGTTCCCTCGCCCAGCGACAGCAGCAGCCGCAGCGTGCCGGGCGGCAGCTGTTTCGCGCCGCCCTCCAGCCAGTCTTGCAGGTCGGTGGGCGCATGCAGCGGCGGCACGCGGTTGCGTGTGCACTGCTCGCAGGCCGACACGGCCACGGCCTGCCAGTGCGCCAGCTTTTTCTCGGCGCGCTCGCCCTTGAGCTTGAGCACGCTGCGCTCGGCCACCAGCGGCGTGATGCTGGCGGCGCCCAGCTCGGCGGCCTTCTCCACCAGCCAGTCCATGCGTTCGTTGGCCGTGATGCCTGCCAGCAGGTGCACGGGGCGCAGCGGTTCGCGTTCCACGGCGTGGTGCGCGCCTATGCGCACGGCCACGTCGCTGCGGCCCATGCGCAGGACCGTGGCCTCGAACTCGCCGCCGCTGAAGCCCTCGCCGGCACGGCCCTGAAAGAGGGTGATGCCGTCGCCGGGCTGCAGGCGCAGCACCTGCACATGGCGCGCCGCACCGGGCGGCAGTTCGATGTCGTCGCCGCTGCGCAGCGCGATGGGGCAGTGAAAGCGTGGCATGGCGTACCTGTCCTCAAACGCGCCCGTAGGCCCAGCCCACCTGGGGCTGAATGTTCTCGATCTGGTCCACCAGGCGCAGCAGCGGCGTCAGTTCGCGGTAGCGGCTGCAGGTGGCGCGGATGTAGTGGATGAAGCGCGGCGTATCCGCCAGGTAGCGGGGCTTGCCGTCTCGCAATGTCAGCCGTGCAAAGATGCCGGCCACCTTGAGGTGGCGCTGCAGCCCCATCCACTCCACGCCACGGTAGAACTCGCCGAAATCGTCGCCCCAGCCGCTTTGGCTGCGCGCGCCCACCAATCCCGACTTGCGTGCCTTTTCCCAGTAACGCACGGTAATGTCGATGACAAAGTCCTCTTCCCAGCTGATGAAGGCATCGCGCAGCAGGCTGGCGATGTCATAGGTCACTGGGCCGTAGACCGCATCCTGGAAGTCCAGCACGCCCAGCGGGCCGCTGGCGGTCACGGGCTGCATGAGGTTGCGCGTCATGAAGTCGCGGTGCACGAAGACGCTGGGCGCCGCCAGGTTGTGGGCCACGATCTGGTCGAAGGCCTTGGCCAGCGTGGCCTGCTGCCTGTCGTCGAGCACGGTCTCGCGGTGGCGCGCGATGTACCAGTCGGGGAACAGCTGCAGTTCGCGGCGCAGCAGGGCGTCGTCATAGGCGGGCAGCACGTCGGGGCGCGAGGCGGTCTGCCAGGCCAGCAGCACCTCCAGCGCCGAGCGGTACCAGGCTTCCGCGTCCTGGGGCTTTTCCGGGTCCAGCGCCTCGATGACGGTGTGGCCGCCCAGGTCGGACAGCAGCATGAAGCCGTGCACGGCGTCCCAGTCCAGGATCTGCGGCACGGCCAGGCCGGCCGAGGCCATCAGCGCCTGCACCTTGGCGAAGGGCGCGCAGTCTTCCTTGTCCGGCGGGGCATCCATGACGATGAGGCTGGCGCCGGCGGCGGTGTCCAGGCGCAGATAGCGGCGAAAGCTGGCATCGGCCGATGCCGGGCGCAGGGTTTCGGGGCGCAGCGCGTGGCGGGCGGACAGCGGGGCCAGCCAGGCGTCGAAGGCGGCATGGCGGGCGGGGTCGGCCCAGACAACGCCGGCCGTGGGGGTGTTTGGATGGCTCATGGATAATCGCGATTCTACAAACCGCCACCCCGGCGAATGCCCGGCGGTGATGCTAGGCTTGCGCCTTTGTCCACCCGCCGCTGTTGACCACCGTGTACCTCCGACCGCCGCTCCCCGATCCGCTGGCTGCCCGCGCGCCCGCGCGCCCCGCTGTACGCCCGCTGGCCTGGCTTGTGGCTCTCGCATGGGCCGGTGGCTCGACGCTGGCCCAGGCCCAGCCCGCTGCGGCCGATGAAGGCCGGCTGCAGCAGGTGCGCCCGCTGCGCCCCAGCACGCTGATGCAGGAAACCTACCCTGAGGCGGTCCGCTCCCAGCAGCCCGTCTACGTGCGTGGCGACGCGCTCAGCGGCCAGCCGGACATCAATGCGGTGATCGAGGGCAATGCCGAACTGCGCCGCGGCGACACCATGATCCGCGCCGACCGGCTCGAATACCAGGTGCCCGACGACCGCGTCAATGCCTCGGGCGCCGTGCACATCAACCAGGCCGGCAATGTCTACGAAGGCTCGCAGCTGGACCTGCAGGTCGATGCCTTCAAGGGCTTTTTCGACAACGCCGGCTACCGCTTCCTGGCCAACGGGGCCTACGGCAAATCCTCGCGCGTGGACTTCATCGACCGCGACCATGCCGTGGTCCATGACGCGACCTACACCACCTGCCAGCGCGATGACGAAGCCACCTGGCAGCCGGCCTGGATGCTGCGCGCCCGGACCTTGCACATCGACATGGCCGAGGAAGTCGGCGTGGCCGAAGGCGCGGCCCTGCAGTTCAAGGGCGTGACCGTGCTGCCCGTGCCGCGCATGAGCTTTCCGCTGTCGGACAAGCGCAAGTCGGGCCTGCTGCCCCCCACCATGGGCCTGGACAAGCTCAGCGGCATCGAATACACGCAGCCCTACTACTGGAACCTCGCGCCCAACCGCGACATGACCCTGTATCCCTCGGTCATGAGCAAGCGCGGCGTCAACCTGGGCGCCCAGTTCCGCTATCTGGAGCCCACCTATTCGGGCGAGGCCTACGCGGCCTACATGCCGGGCGACCGCCAGCGCGACCGTGACCGCTGGGCCTACTCGCTGCAGCACCGGGGCGTCATCAGCTCGCCCATCGGCGGCCTGGGGTTGAACATGAACCTCAACCGCGTCAGCGACGACAACTACTGGCGTGATTTCCCGCTGGCCGCCCGTTCCTTGCGCGAGCGCCTGCTGCCCAACGACGTGAACCTGTCCTGGGCGCGTGGCGACGGGGTGCTGACCCTGCGCACCCTGTACTGGCAGACCATGCAGGACGCATCGGCGCCCATTGCCCCGCCCTACGGCATGAAGCCGCAGCTGCAATGGCGCTACACGCCGCTGGACCTGCCGCACGGCCTGGACTTCAGCTTCGTGGCCGACACCACGCGCTTCGAGATCGACAAGCCCCTGGCCGGCATGACCTACAACAACGGCCAGCGCAGCTACATGCAGGCGCAGCTGAGCCGTCCCTTCCTGTCGCCGGGCGCCTTCATCACGCCCAGGATCCAGTTGCACACCAGCAACTACCAGGTGGACCGCCTGATGAGCAACGGCAACCGCAATGCCTCGCGCACGCTGCCCACGGTCAGTGTGGACAGCGGCCTGGTGTTCGAGCGCGACACCACGCTGTTCGGCCGCCAGCTGCTGCAGACCTTCGAGCCGCGCGCCTTCTACACCTACACGCCCTACCGCGACCAGAGCTTTCTGCCGCTGTACGACACGGCGCGCAACGACTTCAACTTCGCGAGCATCTACTCCGAAAACGACTACAACGGCCAGGACCGCATTGCCGACAACCACCTGCTGACCCTGGGCGCGACCACACGCCTGATCGACGGGGCCACGGGCGCGGAAAAGGCGCGTTTCGGCATTGCGCAGCGCGTGCGTTTCTCCGACCAGAAGGTCATCCTGCCCGGCGAGGTGCCTGCCACCAGTCGGCTGTCCGACGTGCTGCTGGGTGCGGCCATCAACTGGACCGATGCCTGGTCCACCGAAGGCACGACCCAGTACAACCGCGACCTGAACCGCCCGGTGCGCACCACCTTCGGCGCGCGCTACAGCCCCAGCTCCTACCGCACGGTGAACGTGGCCTACCGTACCCAGTACGACACCGTGGCACGCACCGATGCCAGCAAGCTGGTCGATGTGGGCTGGCAATGGCCCATCAACGACCTCTGGGGCGACAAGGGCCGTGACCTGGGTGCCGGCCGTGGCCAGGGCGGCGGCCGCTGGTACACGGTGGGCCGGCTGAACTACAGCCTGAAGGACCGCAAGCTCGTCGATACCGTGGTCGGGCTGGAGTACGACGGCTGCTGCTGGATTGGCCGCGTGGTGCTGGAGCGCCTGCAAAGCTCCATCACCCAGTCCAACACCCGGCTGCTGTTCCAGATCGAGTTCGTAGGCTTCTCGCGGCTGAGCCTGGGTGCCGACCCGCAGCGCAGCCTCAAGCAGAATGTGCCGCGCTACCAGTACCTGCGCGAGTCGGTGACGCCGCCCAGCCGCTTCACCAATTACGATTAGAGCCAAGGCTCCAAACACGCTTTTTGCAAGGCATCTCTCCCATGCGTTTTCTTTCCCAGACCCATTGCTGCGCAGCGGCCGCTGTGGCGCTGGCCTTGCTGGCCACCACAGCCCAGGCGCAAGGCCTGCGTGTTCCGGGCCAGTCCAGGGCGCCCCAGGCCGGCGATGCCTCCGTCTCGCGCGCGCTGGACGCCACCAACCAGCCCTTGTCGCGTGATCGCGGCAGCAATGCCGGCGTGCGCTCGGCCGACTACATCGTGGCCGTGGTCAACTCCGAGCCCGTGACCAACAACGAGGTGCGGGCCCGCATGGCGCGCGTGGCGCAGAACATTGCCGAGCAGGGCGGCCAGATGCCGCCCGAGGCGCTGCTGGCCCGCGAGGTGCTGGAGCGGCTGATCGTGGAAAAGGCCCAGCTGCAGGAAGCCAAGGACACGGGCCTGCGCGTGGATGACTACGCCGTGGACCAGGCGCTGACCAATGTGGCGCGGCAAAACGGCCTGGACAAGGCCGGCCTGCAGTCACGCCTGCGGGCCGAGGGCGTGAACGAAAAGCAGTTCCGCGAAGAACTGCGCCGCCAGATCACGCTGCAGCGCCTGCGCGAGCGCGATGTGGACGGCCGCGTGCGCGTGACCGAAGCCGACATCGACCGCT
>NZ_JTKZ01000071.1:0-1722 GCF_000799035.1 Delftia sp. ZNC0008 | reverse complement strand
CGACCGCTTCACGCTCACCGTGGTGGTCACGGTCACCGTGCTGTCCACGGCCGCCATGGTGCTGTACCCGCTGGTGGCGCGCGCCCTGCATTTGCCGCCCGAGCTGGCGGGCCTGTTCATCGGCGGCACCATCCACGACGTGGCCCAGGTGGTGGGCGCGGGCTACACCATCGACCAGGCCACGGGCGACTACGCCACCATCGTCAAGCTGTTCCGCGTGTCCATGCTGGCCGTGGTGGTGGTCATGGTCTCGGCCCTGTTCAAGCGCCAGCGCGAGGCAGCGGCCGAGCAGCACCACGGCAAGAAGC
This sequence comes from Delftia sp. ZNC0008, assembly GCF_000799035.1. Lineage (NCBI taxonomy): Bacteria > Pseudomonadati > Pseudomonadota > Betaproteobacteria > Burkholderiales > Comamonadaceae > Delftia > Delftia sp. ZNC0008. The sequence goes on along the minus strand of NZ_JTKZ01000071.1, from coordinate 1,414 downwards.
CGGGCCTGGTGCCCTGGTTCCTGTGGGTGTTCGTCGCGCTGGTGGCCATCAACTCGCTGGGCTGGGTACCGCCGGGCCTGCAGCACCAGTTGAGCGACCTGTCGCGCAACTGCCTGGTGCTGGCCATTGCGGCCCTGGGCCTGAAGACCTCGTTCCAGCAACTGGCCCAGGCTGGCTGGCGGCCTTTTGCACTGCTGGTGGTGGAGACGCTGTGGATGGCAGCCTTCGTGCTGATCGCCATCGAGATCGAGATGCGCTGACGCCTGCACAGGCATTGCCGCAAGAGGCCCGCACTGCGCGGGCCTTTGTCATGGCGCCACACATCGCTTGATGGGCATGCACCAAGATGATACATTTACACACAAATTTTTGATCCACATCAACGCCCTACCGCGCCGTGAACGTTTTTCGCAAGCAAGCCGGCAGATTCCGCAGGCTGACCGCCACCCAAGTCCTCACCCTGCTGCGCAATCAGCAACCCCGGCAAGCCGCCCTGCTGCGGCTGCTGCCCTGCCTGTCGATGCTGGCCGTGTGCGCGGCGCTGCTCGATTCCCTGCTGCCCATTCCGCTGTGGGCCATCGCCAGCCTGACCGTGGTCATGGCCGCCTACATCGCCCACAACTGCCAGTCCTTTGTCGCCACCCAGCGCAGAAAGTCCACGCTGCGCCATCTCGCGCGCTCCTGCCTGCTGCACGCCGGCTGAAGCACAAGTGCCCCTGGGTGCCGGGCGTCAGGCACCGCCTCTGGCATAGGCCGTCAGCGCCTGGGCCACGGCCTTGAAGACCACGGCGCAGCGCTCGCTCTTGCGCAGGTCCTCGTGCATGGCCACCCAGGTATCGAGCTTCCATGAAAACGCCTGGGGCAGCACCCGCACCAGGCCCGGCTCCCGGGCCGCCAATGCCGACTGGCACACGCCAATGCCAAAGCCCGCGCGGATGGCGCCCAGCTGGGCCAGGTCGCTGTCCGAGCGCAGCGCCATGCCTTCGCGCGTGAGCATGGGAAACTGCTGCTGCATCTTTCGGATCAGGGCGCTTTCATGGTCGAAGCCGATGAGCGAATGCCCGGCCAGGTCCTCCAGCGATTCCGGCACGCCGCGTGCGGACAGATAGCTTTCATGGGCATGCAGCCCCAGCTCGATGGCGCCGATATGGCGTGCCACCAGCGCCTCCTGCTGCGGCCGGAACATGCGCACGGCCACGTCGGCCTCGCGGCGCAACAGGTCGTCCACCGCGTTGGACAGCACCAGCTCGATGCCCAGTTCAGGGTGTGCCGCGCGCAATTGCGCAAGCACAGGCGGCAGCACCTCCACGCCCACCACCTCGCTGGCCGTCAGCCGTACCGTGCCGCGCACGCCCGAGCCATGGCTGGCCGCCACGCGGCGCAGCGCGGCCGCCGTCGCGGCCATGCTGGCTGC
>NZ_JTKZ01000194.1:0-4898 GCF_000799035.1 Delftia sp. ZNC0008 | reverse complement strand
GGCCGGCCAGGCCTCCGACCCGTTCTCGCCTGCCGCCGCCCAGGCCGCCCAGGCGCCGGCAGCACCCGCCGCCGGTGGCCTGCAGGTGCTGACTCCGGCACAGGCGGCCCAGGTGCTGGGTGTCAGCGAGGCCGATGTGCTGGCCGAGATCCAGGCCGGCAACCTCAAGGCGCGCCAGATCGGCAGCCAGTGGCGCATTGCGCAAGCCGCACTCGATGAGTTCCTGCGCGGCTGACATTTCCGTGGTTTGACCCCTTGCGGCGCCAGGCCCTGCCTGGCGCCGCGTCCCGTTTTCCAGGACCGATGCCGTGAGCGCGCCCTCCTCCAGTTCCTCCAGCACCTCGACTTCCCCCGCCTCCGGTTCCTGGGAGGCCGCTGCCGCCGCGCCGGCCATGGTGCGCAAGCACCCCTGCCCCGAATGCGGCGCCAACCTCGAATGGAATGCCCAGGCCCAGGCGCTCAAGTGCCCGTACTGCGGCACCACGGTGCCCTGGAGCGAGGAAACGCGCGAGGAACTGGGCCGCGATGTGGTCGAGCAGGACCTGGCCGAGGCGCTGCGCAACCCAAAGTCCGGCCGGGGCTGGGGTACGGAGGACCGCTACGAGGTCCAGTGCCAGAACTGTCGTGCCATCTCGGTCTTCGTGAACCGCACCGTGGCCCAGCGCTGCGACTTCTGCGGCTCGCCCTCCATCGTGGCCCACGAGGGCCAGGGCGATGCCATCACGCCGCAGAGCATCCTGCCCTTCAAGATCAGCGACGGCCAGATCCGCGACCGCATACGCCAGTGGTACGGCAGCCGCTGGTTCGCGCCCAACCGCCTGAAATCCGCCGCGCTGACCGACACGCTGCACGGCGTCTACCTGCCCTACTGGACCTTCGACGCCCACGCCAGCGCCGACTGGCAGGCCGAGGCGGGCTTCTACTACTACACCACCGAGTCCTACCGCGACAGCAACGGCAACGTGCAGACGCGCCAGGTGCGCCATGTGCGCTGGGAGCCGGCCTCGGGCAGCCTCGCCCATTTCTTCGACGACGAGCTGGTGCCCGGCACCGTGGGCGTGCACGCCAACCTGCTGCGCCAGGTGGAGCCCTTTCCCACCACCACCGACCTCAAGCCCTACACGCCCGAGTTCGTGCGCGGCTGGACGGTGGAGCGCTACCAGATCGACCTGGGCAAGGCCGCCCAGGTCAACGTGCAGGACATGGACGAGCAGCTGCGCGCCCTGTGCGCGCGCCAGGTGCCCGGCGACACCTACCGCAACCTGCAGATGCAGCGCGAGTACCAGGGCCGCACCTTCAAGCACATCCTCGTGCCGGTCTGGCTGGTGGGCTACACCTACGGCAGCAGGACCTTTCAGATCATCGCCAACGGCTACACGGGCCAGATCGCGGGCGAGCGCCCCTACAGCGCCCTCAAGATCACGCTGGCCGTGCTGGCCACGATCATGGTGCTGGCGCTGCTGTGGGTGATGTTCGGACAGTAGGCCAGCTGCCGCTCACCACGCGCTCCAGACCTCTTCGGCAAGCCCGAAGGCGGTGCTCGCGCCGGAACCTCCGGTGACCGCCACCACGCGCGTGGCCTCGTCGGGCGCATGCACCACGCAGGGCGCGTCCTGCGCACTCGGGTAGACGCCCACCCAGCGCTCTACCACCTGCGCATCGCGCAGGTGCAGGGCCTCGTTCATGTGGCGCAGCATCAGCCGGTCCACGGCTTCGCTGGCAAAGGGCTGGGGCGCTGCGCCGTAGTGGTGGGAGTCGCCCACCACCAGGCTGCCGTCGGCGCTTTGCACGGCGATCAGGTGGATGCCGTGGGCCAGGCTCTCGCCCTCCTCCCTCTCCAGTTCGGCGCGCAGCGCGGCGGCTTCGGGCAGGGCGCTGTAGCCCTCGTATCTGACCATGCTCAGGTCCCCCATGACCGAGCCCTTGAGCTGCAAGCCCGGCTGCGGCCGCACGCGCAGCATCTGCAGCTGGCACAGCTGGATGCGGTGCGGCGTCCACAGGCCGGCGAACAGGCCGCCCGGGTCGGCGTTGTTGCAGACCACCACGCGTTCGCCGTGGTAGCTGGCGCGGGCGCTGCGCACCCGGGGTGCTGCCACCTCGAGCACGGCCTCGCCAAAGCGGAAATCCACGCCCATGGCCTGCTCCAGCCACTGCGCCAACCTGGCAATGGCTGTGCGCGACTCCACGCGCAGCTCATGCGGGCTGTAGAGCACGGCGCTGAGGTCTTCGGTGCGCAGTGCCGGGTGGCGTTCGGCGGCCTGGGCCGGCGTGAGCAGCTCGCAGCGCTCGCCCATGGAGGTGCTCAGGAAGGCGTGGAGCACGGCCTCGGCGCTGGCCCGGCGCGCCGTCAGCCACAGGCCGCGGTGCACGACCTCGATGCCGGCCTGCGGCGCGATCTCGGCCCAGGTATCGCGCGAACGCATGGCCCGCTGCCAGTGGGCGCCCGCCTGCTGCCCCGTGACAGTGACAAAGCCGAAATTGCGGATGGAGGCGGAGATGCAGGCCGCGTCGCGCTCGATGACGAGCACGCTGCGGCCACGGCGCGCAGCCGCATAGGCGTGGGCCAGGCCGACAATGCCGGCCCCCACCACGATCAGGTCGTAGTTCTTCATGGGAGAAAACAGAGGAGAGGGAAAGGAAAAAAGTCAGCGCTGGCGCCAGCGCTGCGTGCGCCGCTGCACCCAGGCATCCAGCGCCGCGATCAGCAGCCGGCCCGCAGCGGCCGTGGCAAAGATCAGCGTGGCCATGGCGGCGGCCGGCGCGGTGTCGCCCGCGTCGTCCATGGCCAGCACGGCCACCGAAGCCAGCGTGGTCTCGGGCGAGTACAGGAACACCACGGCCGACACCGTGGTCATGGCGTTGACGAAGAAATAGCCGGCCACCTGCATGACCACGGGCAGGCATACCGGCAGGTGCACGCGCCACAGCAGCGTCCAGAAGGCCACGCCCATGGAATCGGCCACGCGCTCGTACTCGGCATCGAGCTGCTGCAGCGCGGCCAGTTGCGTGATGTGCGCCACCGAGAAGAAATGCGCCACCGAACACAGCACCAGGATGGCCATGCTGCCGTACAGGAAGTGCAGCGGATTGCCCTGGGCATTGAAGAACAGGATGTAGCCCAGGCCCAGCGCCAGCCCCGGCACGGCCATGGGCAGCGTGGCCACGGCATGCAGCCACTGGCGCGTGCGCGCCCAGCGTACGGGCTTGGCCACCAGGTAGGCGGTCACAAAGCTCAGCACCGCGCCCAGCACGGCCGTGGCCAGCGCCATGGACAGCGAGTTGCCATAGCTGGCCCAGCCGCCGCCGTCCATCATGTCGAAGCGGTAGTTCTTGAATGTCAGCGTGAGGTTGTACGGCCAGTAGCTGACCAAGGAGGCCAGCACGGCCGTGCCCATGACGGCCAGCAGCGCCAGCGCCACCAGCGCGCAGTAGGCGAACAGCGCGCGGTCCAGCGGCGCATGGGGCTGGGGCACCAGCGGCACGGAGCGCACGCCCATGGTGGCCGCCTGGCGCGCACGCAAATGGCGCTCGGCCGCAAAGGCCAGGCCGGCCGGCACCAGCAGCAGCATGGCCACCACCGCACCCATGGACAGGTTTTGCTGGCCGATGACCTGCTTGTAGATGTCGGTGGCCAGCATGGCTGTGTTGCCGCCAATGACCTTGGGCACGCCGAAGTCGGTCACCACGAGCACGAAGACCACGATCCACGAAATCATCAGCCCGTAGCGGCTGGCCGGCAGCGTGACCTGGCGGAAGCTGCGCCAGCGGCTGGCGCCCAGCGTGGCGGCCGCCTCGTACAGGCGCGCATCGCCCGAGGCCAGCGTGGTGCACAGGATCATCAGCGCATGCGGAAAGGTCCAGAGCACCGAGCCCACGATGATGCCGAAGGGCCCGTAGGCCGAGCCCCCCTGCAGCCAGCCCTTGAGCAGGCCCTGGCTGCCGAACAGGTAGATCAGGCTGATGGCCATGAGCAGCGAAGGCGCCAGCAGCGGCACCAGGGCCAGCGCGCGGAACCAGCGCGCCAGCGGCATGCAGCTGCGCACCACGCCATAGGCATAGACATAGGCCAGCAGCACGCAGACCGTGCTGCTCACGGCCGACAGCCACAGGCTGTTGAACAGCGATTGCGCCACGCCCGGCATGCGCGCATAGGTGATGAACTGGGCCAGGCCCGTGAAGCGGCCCGTGTCGTCCCAGAAACTCCTGCCCAGCAGGCTGGCCACCGGCAGGGCGATGGTGGCCAGCAGCCAGGCCAGTGCGCCCAGCACCAGGGCGCCCAGCCACCAGCGCTCCCAGCCTGCGCTGCGCCCCTGCGGACGCACGGGCCCTGCAGGCGCGCTGCGGCGGGCGCAAGCGGAGCGGCCCACCGGCACGGGCACGGAAATGGCCGTGTCCATGGGATGCGCGCTCATGCGGCCTTCCTCGCGTCGGGCGCCGCCAACGGCTGCAGCGCAGCGGCGGGCAGTTCCATCAGCACCTCGCCCTGCAGCCAGTCGGGCAGGCCCACGTCGTGGCGCAGGGGCCACTGGGCGTCAACCTGGCATTGCAGCGTGGGGCTGTACAGGCGCACCAGGGCCATCGATCCGAGGAAGGAGGTCTCCACCACGCGGGCGCGCAACAGGTTGGGCAACGCCGTGGGCTGGGCCGGGTGCAGCACCACGCTTTCCGGACGCACGCCGACCAGCAGCGCGTCGCCACGCTCGAAGCCGGCCAGCGCACAGCGCAGGCTGGCTTCGCCGATGCGCACCTGGTCCGCCCCCTCGGCCGTGGCCGGCAGCAGGTTCATGCGGCCCACGAAACCGGCCGCGAACTGGCTCACGGGCTGGGCATAGAGCTGCTCGGGCGAGCCCTGCTGCTCGATGCGGCCCTGGTGCATGAGCACCACGCGGTCGGCCATG
>NZ_JTKZ01000883.1:0-16909 GCF_000799035.1 Delftia sp. ZNC0008 | reverse complement strand
CCGCGTTGCACGCGCTCGCTGGAGGTGGTGGCCAGCTGTGCGGCTTCCAGCTTGAAGGGTACGGTGACATTGCAGCCGCGTCCGCCTGCCGTGACGAAGGCGCGCACGGCCTCGGCAAAGCCATCCAGCTCCACATGCTGGCGCTCGTAGCGCAGGTCCTGCCCGCACAGTTCGGCAAAGCGGGCATGGATCCAGGGCGAACGGCTGTGCGCGACGGGGTTGCCCATGACGCAGTAGCGGTCGGAGGAGATTGATGTCATTTCAGTTGTCCATTGCTCGGCACAATGCCCGCTGCCTATGAAACTGGCGCGGCCTCGCACGAGAGACACCGAGGAAGGGCCGCCCCGCACCGAGGGTGTCGTCCCCCTCCCGCGAAGTGAGAGAGGGGGAAGGCGCGAAGCGACTCAGGGGGTGCTTCATTACTTCACTGGACCGTGGTCTGCAGCGTCTGCTCACGCGTGAACTTGAAGCGCGAGACCACGGCGATCTGGTCGGCCTTGGCGCGCATGGCGGGGCCGAAGTGGCCGAAGGGGCCGGCCGCACGCGCGATGGCTTCGGCGCGGGTGTCCAGCAGGCGGTTGCCCGAGCCCTGCACGATCTCGGTGGACAGCACGCGGCCGTCGTGGTTGACGGTGAGGATCATGACCAGCTCGCCATAGAGCTTCTTGCCGGCCTGCTCGGGAAAGTTCTCCGTGCCCTTGTCCTCGACCTTGCGGCGCAGGCCGTCGTAGTAGATGGCGTAGACGGCCTCGCGCGTGGACGGGCTGATATAGCGCTTCTTGGGGCGGGCGTTTTCTTCGTTGATGCGTTTTTCGATCTCGGCCAGCAGCTTGACCAGCTGCTGGCGCTTTTCCTGCTGGGCCTGCTGCTCCTTGGTCTGCTTTGCCGCCTCGCGCGGGTCCAGCGGCGGCAGGGCCGCGACCTGCTTGCGCAACTGCGTCAGCAAGACGGTCTGCTGCTCCTGCATGGAGTCGATCTGGCGCTGGCGTTCCTCGAAGTCGTCGCCCACGGCGGTGAGCGCCGAGTAGGGCATGGGGCTGGAGGCCCGGCCCTTGTCGGCTTCGCCGCCGCCGGCCAGCGAGGTCTGCGCGATGGCCTGCGCCTTGTCGGGCTGCTCGTTGGCGCGGGCATTGACCAGGATGACTTCCAGCGGCGTGTCCTGGAACACGCGGTCGAAGCGTTCCGGATCGATGAACCGGAACGAGAGCAACCCGGCATGCAGGGCAATGGAGACACCCAGTGCCAACTGCAGCGTACTCAGGGAACGGAAGGCGGTAGGCAGTTTCACGTCAGATCTAAGGCAGTGGCTTGGATGCGAGGCAGGGGCGCGGGCAGATCAGGGCTGGGCAGGATCGGCCGCGGGCGTGCCGTCGGTCTCGTTCATGTCCACGGCGATGGCGATGGGGCCGGCCACGGCCTCCTCGTCGTCCTCCGCTCCATCGTCGGCAGCGGCGGCGTCGCTGTCCAGGCGCTCGATCAGCGTGCCCGAGACATCGAGCGCGATCTCGTCGATCTCGCCCAGGCGCACGCGCACATGGGCACCGCGCGGCAGGCCGGTGACGCCCAGCACGGGGAAGACCAGCGGCAGGTCGTCGGCGCGCACCAGCAGGCCGCCGCCCATGCCTTCCTTGATGACGGTGGCCGTCAGCTCGGTGATGGCGTTCTGCTGCAGGTACTTGAGCGTCCAGAAGCGCTCCATGCCTGCCTGGTAGCCGTTGTAGGCGCTGTAGGCGCCGTCAAAGCTGCTGATGATGCCGAACAGCTCGGCATCCTTGGGCTTGAACGGCGCGGCCAGTGCGGCGGTCTTGCCGTGGCGCGCGCAGGCAATGATCTGCCACTGGTTGACCAGGTCCACATAGCGGCGCAGCGGCGAGGTGGCCCAGGCATAGCTCTTGACGCCGATGCCCGCGTGGGGGAGCGCCTTGGTGGACATGCGCACCTTGATGCCGGGGGCCAGGCTGGCCTGGCTGCGGTAGATGCCGGGCACGCCCAGATCGGCCATCCAGCCGCCCCAGGTGCTGTTGGCCACGATGGCGGCCTCGGCCACGATCAGGTCCAGTGGTGCGCCGCGCTTGCGCACGGTGATCTCGACCTGCTCGTTGCCGCGGGGCTCGGCGCTGCCGTTGCCCACCAGGCGGAAGTTGTAGTCGGGACGGTTGAAGTTCTCGGGCTTGCCTCGCACCAGTTCGCGCCCGGCCTTCAGGTGCCTGGCCCAGCGCTGCAGGAACGTCAGTTCGGCGCGCTTGCCCTGCAGCACTTCGGGCGTGCTCTCGACCTCGATGGACGGGTCGGCCAGCCACTGCTCGGTGACGATGTGGTCCAGCTTGTCATGGCGGAAGTTGACCTGCACGGGCACGCGTTCCAGGCGCGTCTCGCTGGCCGTGGTTTCCAGCGTGGTCTCGTCCACGGTGACGTACAGCGACACGGCGGGGTTGGCGCGGCCTTCGTCCAGCGTGTAGATCTGCACCACCTCGTTGGGCAGCATGGTGATCTTGTAGCCGGGCATGTAGACGGTGGACAGGCGCGAGCGGCCGAGCTGGTCCAGCGGCGTGCCCGGCACGATGGCCAGGCCGGGGGCCGCGATGTGGATGCCCACGGTGACCGTGCCCGTGCCCAGGCCGCGCACCGACAGCGCGTCGTCGATCTCGGTGGTGGCCGAGTCGTCGATGGAAAACGCCTGGACATCGGCCAGCGGCAGCTCTGCCGGCGGCTGGGGCGCCTCCAGCGGCGGAAATTGCGTGCCCTTGGGGAAGTGGTCGAAGAGGAAGCGCTTCCAGTGGAATTCGTAGGCCGATTCAATGGCGCCGGCCCTGTGCAGCAGATCCAGCGGTGCCAGGCGCGTGGCGCGGCTGGCCTCGACCACGGCCTTGTATTCGGCGGCGTTCTTGTCGGGGCGGAACAGGATCTTGTAGAGCTGTTCGCGGATGGGGCCGGGGCATTCGCCAGCGCCCAGCTGCTCGGCCCAGGCCGTGATCTGGGCCTGGATCTGCTTTTTCTTCTCTATGCCGGCCAGCGCCTGCTGCAGGATTTCGGCCGGCGCCTTCTTGAAGCGGCCCTTGCCGGCGCGGCGAAAGTAGTGCGGCGCCTCGTAGATGCGAAACAGCGCGCCGGCCTGCTGGGCCAGCGTGGCATTGTCCGAGAAATAGTCGCGTGCCAGGTCGGCGAAGCCGAATTCCTCCTCGGGGGCGAATTCCCAGGCCAGGTCCAGATCGATCTCGGCGGCCATTGCCTGGCCCTGGGCGATCAGTTCGGCAGGCGCCGGCTTGTCGAACTTGAGCAGGATGTTGGCGGACTTGACCTTGACCCGTTTGCCCGAGTCCAGTTCCACCTGGGCGGAGGTGTCGGCTTCGGAGAGGATGCGGCCGGCCAGGAACTTGCCGGCTTCTTCAAACAATGCGTGCATAGCCCGATATTCTCCCACGCTGCGGCTGGCAGCTGCCGCGCAGGCGTGTGCGGCATCAGGCCAGATTCAGGAACTCGTCGAGCTGGGGCAGGTACTCCTCGAAGTTGCTCAGCGCGTGATCGCCGCCTTCCTGGATGATCTGCAGCGCATGCGGGTAGCGCGCGCTCATCTCGCGCCAGTCCAGAACTTCGTCGCCCTCGGCCGCCAGCAGCATCTCGGGCGCGGCCGGTGTCATGGAGCGCGTGTCCAGCGCGCGCAGCTCTTCCATGTACTCGCGGCGAAAGAAAAAGCGTTCCTCGGGGTTGTGCCAGGACGTCTGCTCGCCAATGTACTTTTCAAGATCGCGCGCCGGGTTCACGGCCGGGTTGATCATCACGCTGCGGCAGCGCGCCAGCTGGGCCACCCAGCTGGCGTAGTAGCCGCCCAGCGAGGAGCCGATCACGGCCATGGTCTCTCGCGGCCAGCTGCCTATGCCGTCGGCAATCAAGGCGGCCGCCTCGCGCGGGGATGGCGGCAATTGCGGGCTCCACCAGCGCACATGGGGATGGCGCGTGGCCACATGTTCGGCCATGCGCCGGGCCTTGGTGGATTGGGGTGAGGAGCGAAAGCCGTGCAGATACAGCAAATGGGTGGTGGTCATGGCGGGCGCTCTCCTTTGCGTTGCTGGGGCCGGGCGCCGGATGCGGCCCGGACGGCTCATGGCCCATTGTGGCCGCTGCGGCGGGCGGCGCCCAGCAGGGAAGGCCCGGGCCGACAGCTGGATGACAACCGCCTCCGTGGGCAACCCTGCGCCGGGCTGGGCCGCATGCGCCACGGGATAATGGCGGCCCGTGCCCGCGACCGACCATCCCCGTGACCGAATTCGACAAGCCCTCCCTCTGGCAACGTGTTGCCCCGCTGCTGCGGGGCTTTGACTTCTGGTTGCTGCTGTTCGTGGGCATGCTGGCGTCGGCGGGGCTGATCGCCATGTACTCCTCGGGCTTCGACCACGGCACGCGCTTCACCGACCACGGGCGCAACATGCTGATCGCGGCGGCCATTCTCTTTGTCGTGGCCCAGATTCCCCCCCAGCAGCTCATGAAGGTGGCCGTGCCGCTGTACATGCTGGGCGTGGCGCTGCTGGTGGCGGTGGCGCTGTTCGGCATCACCAAGAAGGGGGCTCAGCGCTGGGTCAACGTGGGCGTGGTGATCCAGCCCAGCGAGCTGCTGAAGATCGCCACGCCGCTGATGCTGGCCTGGTGGTTCCAGCGCCGCGAGGGCCAGCTGCGCGGCACGGACTTCGTGATCGCCATGGTGCTGCTCATGGTGCCTGTCGGGCTGATCATGAAGCAGCCCGACCTGGGGACCTCCCTGCTGGTGATGGCGGCCGGCCTGTCGGTGATCTTCTTCGCGGGCCTGCCCTGGAAGCTCATCGTTCCGCCCGTGCTGGCCGGTGTGATCGGCATCACCCTCATCGTCTGGTACGAACCCCAGCTGTGCGCCGACGGCGTGCGCTGGCCCGTGCTGCATGAATACCAGCAGACCCGTGTCTGCACCCTGCTGGACCCCACGCGCGACCCCCTGGGCAAGGGGTTCCACATCATCCAGGGCATGATCGCCATCGGCTCCGGTGGCGTCTGGGGCAAGGGATTCATGGCAGGCACGCAAACGCGTCTGGAGTTCATCCCCGAGCGCACGACCGACTTCATCTTCGCCGCCTATTCCGAGGAGTTCGGCCTGGTCGGCAACCTGTTCATCATCGTCTCCTTCCTGCTGCTGGTCTGGCGCGGGCTGGCCATCGCCATCCAGGCCAACACGCTGTTCGCGCGGCTCATGGCGGCGGCCGTGGCCATGATCTTCTTCACCTATGCCTTCGTGAACATGGGCATGGTCAGCGGCATCCTGCCCGTGGTCGGCGTGCCGCTTCCCTTCATCAGCTACGGCGGCACGGCCATGGTCACGCTGGGGCTGGCGCTGGGGGTGCTGATGTCGGTGGCGCGTTCGCAGCGGCAACTGCCGGGCGAGGGCGGCGGCCCGCTCTGAACACCAGTTTGCGGCGCCCAAGGCGCCTGCAAATGTCAAATAGTCTGGATGCCTGCTGCCGGAAAGCTCCGTTTCTCTCCATGATTTGGCGAGCAAGCCAAGCCTGCATGAGACTGGCATGCTCCTGTTTCCATAACGTCTGCGGGATGACCGTGCACTTGCCACGGACGCCGAGGCGCGCTACAAAGCAAGCGCGGACATGGGCCAGCATGTTCGCCATCCACGCGGATGCATGCCTACGGAATGCCGCTCAGCCTGGTGGGGCGGCATTCCGTTCTTTTTTGCAGGCCCATGAACCGTTGGCTGCCCCCGTTGCACGGCGAGGGCATGGCCGGCTCTCTACAATGGGCGAATGATCTCCCGCGAACCCACCATTGAACGCCTGGCCACAGCGCGCCAGTTGCTGCTTGAGCCCTTCGGGCTCGATGAAACCCATCTCGCGCGCGCACTGGCCGAGATCCGCAGCCACCAGGTCGACGACGCCGACCTCTACTTCCAGTACACCCGCGCCGAAGGCTGGAGCCTGGAAGAGGGCATCGTCAAGACCGGCAGCTTCAGCATCGACCAGGGTGTGGGCGTGCGGGCGGTCAGCGGCGAGAAGACGGCCTTTGCCTATTCCGACGATATTTCCGAAGCCTCCCTGCTGGATGCGGCACGCACCGTGCGCTCCATCTCGGGCGCGGCCCAGAGCAAGCGCGTGCGCGCCAACGCGTCCAAGATCGCGCAAAGCCGCTCGCTGTATCCGGGGCTGGATCCCATTGCCACGCTGGACAGCACGGCCAAGGTCGAGCTGCTGGGCAAGGTCGAAACCCTGGCCCGCGCCAAGGACCCGCGTGTCGTCCAGGTCATGGCCGGCCTGGCCAGCGAGTACGACGTGGTGCTGGTCGCCCGCGCCGATGGCACGTTGGCTGCCGACGTGCGGCCGCTGGTGCGTCTTTCCGTCACCGTGATCGCCGAGCAAAAGGGTCGGCGCGAAGTGGGTTCGGCCGGCGGTGGTGGCCGTTTTGGCCTGGCCTATTTCAGCGATGAGCAGATCACGCAATATGTGGACGAAGCCGTGAGCGCGGCCCTCACCAACCTGCAGTCGCGCCCCGCGCCGGCAGGCGAAATGACCGTGGTGCTTGGCCCCGGCTGGCCCGGCGTGCTGCTGCACGAAGCCGTGGGCCATGGCCTGGAAGGCGACTTCAACCGCAAGGGCGCCAGCGCCTTCAGCGGCCGCATCGGCCAGCGCGTGGCGGCCAAGGGCGTCACCGTGCTGGACGACGGCACGCTGGCCGATCGCCGCGGTTCGCTCAACGTCGATGACGAGGGCTGCACCAGCCAGAGCAATGTGCTGATCGAGGACGGCATCCTCAAGGGCTACATCCAGGACGCGATGAACGCCCGCCTGATGGGCGTCAAGCCCACGGGAAACGGCCGCCGCGAAAGCTATGCCCACATCCCCATGCCGCGCATGACCAACACCTACATGCTAGGTGGCGACAAGGATCCGCAGGAAATCGTGGCCTCGATCAAGAAGGGCCTGTACGCCACCAACTTCGGCGGCGGTCAGGTCGACATCACCAGCGGCAAGTTCGTGTTCTCTGCCAGCGAGGCCTATTGGGTCGAGAACGGCAAGATCCAGTACCCCGTCAAGGGCGCGACCATCGTGGGCAGCGGCCCGGAATCGCTCAAGCACATCACCATGATCGGCAACGACATGCGCCTGGACAGCGGTGTGGGCACCTGCGGCAAGGAAGGCCAGAGCGTGCCCGTGGGCGTGGGTCAGCCTACGCTGCGCATCGACGGCCTGACGGTGGGCGGCACGGCCTGACCGTCGCATGCCCGCGCCCTGCATGGCAGGGGGCGGGTCCTCTGTCCTGCCTGACGCGGCCCGCCGCGCTCCGTGGGCGCCGCCCGGCGCCGATTCCATGACCCAGCTTTCCTTTCCTTCCCGGCCAGGCCTGCAGACTTCTGCCCATCCCCTGCGCAGCCTGCCGGAACACTGGCGCACCTGGGCCGGCGAGTCGCGGCTGAACCGCGTCTGGCTGAACGAGTTGATCGTGGGCGATCTGCAGCCCATGCACCAGCAACTGGCCTTGCTGGCCGTTGCGCTGGACGAGGCCGTGCGCGTGCGCTATGCGGGCAGTGCACGCCCTGCCGTGGAAGAGGCCATACAGCAACTCGACCTGGCCGTGCTGGACCACCAGCACTTCCTCACCACGCTGGGGGCGGTATGGCACGCCCTCTACGAATTTCCCGCCTACCAGCGCCTGCTCAAGGGGTTCAGGGAGGTCGTGCACGCCTGGCAGCAGTCCGTGCTGGTGGGCGATGCCCAGGAGCCCGAGCATTTCCGCCGCTGCGAGCGTCTGGGCTGGCGCCTGCTGGGAGATGCATGCCTGTTGATAGACATGTTTGCGGAATCCGCCGCTGTGGCGGGCGGGTTCGATGCCGCCGCAATGCAGCCTTGGTACCGGACGCGTCGCTGGCGTCCCTGGAGCGCCCTGCGCCGAGCACTGCGCAGGCTGCGCGACTCCTTGCTGCGGCGTTGAGGCGGGCCTGCCGCGATGCGCGGAAGCGTCATTTTCTGGGGTTTGCACGTTTTTAAAGGTGAATGCAAGAAAACTGCATGTCATCGTGTTTTTATCCGTGATGACGAAATATTTTTGCGTTGAACGGTTGAAAAAGCAGTTTAAGTGCGTGTAGGATTTTGAGGTTTCTCTCTGTGGCACTGTGAAGTGCGCCCCCCGTGCTGCCATGGCCATGTTGCACTGCGAAAAATGACTGTGCTACATTCAGTTCCCATGCAAGCCTGTACCTCCTTCTACTTTTACTTTTGGTTCTCCTCCCCGGCGGAAGAGAGGTAAGCGCGCGCACCCGAACAAACCTCCCTCAGAACCGCCGAAGCTGCAGAGCCCGGCGGTTTTTTGTTTTTCCCCTCCCGATTCTTCGCTCCGTTTTCCACGATCCATCTTTCCTCACGAAAGCAAGCAATGACTGCTCATCAAGCTTCCCTCGCCGATTCCTGGTATCGCGGCGGTTCCCAAAAGACTGGCCAAACCGACGACGCACGTATCAAGGACATCACCGTGTTGCCCCCTCCCGAGCACCTCATTCGCTTCTTCCCCATTCGCGGTACGGCCGTCGAAACCCTGATCGGCGATACCCGCCGCACCATCCACAACATCATGGCTGGCGAGGATGACCGCCTGCTGGTCATCGTCGGCCCCTGCTCCATCCACGATCCGGCGGCCGCCATCGAGTACGCGCGCCGCTTGGCGCCCATACGCGAGCAGTACAAGGACACGCTGGAGATCGTGATGCGCGTGTACTTCGAAAAGCCGCGCACCACCGTGGGCTGGAAGGGGCTGATCAACGATCCCTACCTGGACCAGAGCTACCGCATCGACGAGGGCCTGCGCATTGCGCGGCAACTGCTGATCGACATCAACCGCCTGGGCGTGCCGGCCGCCAGCGAGTTCCTGGACGTGATCTCTCCCCAGTACATCGCCGATCTGATCAGCTGGGGCGCCATCGGTGCGCGCACCACGGAAAGCCAGGTCCACCGTGAACTGGCCTCGGGCATCTCGGCGCCCATCGGCTTCAAGAACGGCACGGACGGCAACATCCGCATCGCCACCGACGCCATCCAGTCGGCCAGCCGCGGCCACCACTTCCTGTCGGTGCACAAGAATGGCCAGGTTGCCATCGTGAACACGGCGGGCAACCAGGATTGCCACGTCATCCTGCGCGGCGGCAAGACCCCCAACTACGACGCTGCCAACGTGGCCGCTGCCTGCGAGGACCTCGAAAAGGCGGGCCTGACGCCCACGCTGATGGTCGACTGCAGTCACGCCAACAGCTCCAAGCAGCATGAGCGCCAGAAGGACGTGGCCCGCGACATCGCCGGACAGATCAGCGGCGGCTCGCGCAGCGTGTTCGGCGTGATGATCGAAGGCCATCTCGTGGGCGGCGCCCAGAAGTTCACGCCCGGCAAGGACGAAGTGGCTGCCCTGACCTACGGCCAGAGCATTACCGACGCCTGCCTGGGCTGGGATGATTCCCTGGCCACGCTGGCCGAGCTGTCCGACGCCGTGCGGCAGCGCCGCGTCAAGCAGACCGAGGCGGCAGCAGCCTTGGTGGCTGCCTGAGGCGCAAAAGAAAACGGGGCGTCTGCGCCCCGTTTTTCGTGCCTGGCCGCTCCGTGGTCAGTGGGACGATGTGGCGTCCGGCGGAGTCAGACCGCACTGGTTCAGCGTGTCGTCTATGCCCTGCAGCAGGGCCAGCAACTGGCGCTTGTCGAATTCCACGGGCTGGCTCCACTCATGTTCGGCCAGCGGATGCACGTGGCTTTGGCAGGGCAGCTGGCCGCCGGCCTCGATCACGGCACGCAGCCGGGGCAGGAAAACCCACTGCAGCCATTGCTGCAGCTTGAGCGTGTCGTACATGAAGGGCATGGTCGACGCCATGGCCTCGGGGCTTGGCGCCACGGCCGACCAGAGGCTCTGGCCGCGCAGCTCATCTTCGAGCTGCTGCAGCTGGTCAAGCAGTTTCTGGTGTGTGGTGTCGGTCGTCATGCGATGCGGTTGATGAAGATTCGGGGTCCAATCTGCAGGCGATTGTACGTTTGCACCTTGAAGCGGGCGCCGTGCCGCCATGAAACACCTGCTGCTGGCAGTGCCAGCCCCAGGCTGCGGCGCTTGCGCCATGTCAGCTTGCCCGGGGTGTGGAAAAGGCGCTTGCGGTTAAGCTCGCGGTATGAGTAACGGCCCTGTCCGCGCGAGCAGGCACGGGGTTGTATCCAGTAATGACGAGAGGAGTTCCATGCGCAGCGAAGTGATTGTGGTGTTGGATGCCGGAAAAGAGTACCGCACGGACACCAACGGGCTCACCCCCATGAGTTCCGATGAAGGACGGCATTGGCTGGACCAGCAGTTCATCTCCATGGACTGCGAGCCCCTGCGTGCCAGCGGCAAGGTACTGCTGGCCGACAAGCTGGTGGTGGTGGCGCGCGCGGCGCGTTCGCGTGCGGGGCTGTTCGACGACGAGCAGTGGCGCAACAGCTATGCCGTTGCAGCCCAGGCCGTGCTGTCCAAGCCGCTGATCCGTGTCGACGTGCCCGCCATGTCCATCAGCTACTGACGGCTGACAGGCGAAGGCACATGAAAGAAGCCCGGGCATGTCCCGGGCTTCTTTCATTGGGGTGGGGCTTGCTTGCGCTTTGTTCAGCCTGCGGTCTGCAGGGCGGCCAGCAGCTTGGGGTGTATGCCGCCGAAGCCGCCGTTGCTCATGCACACCACATGGTCGCCCGGCCGGGCGGCTGCGAGGATCTGTCCGATCAGCGTGTCCATGTCGCCTGCCACCTGCGCCTTGCGGCCAGGGCCCACGCCCAGGGGATGCAGCGCCTCGGCGGCGTCCCAGTCCAGGCCGGCCGTGTGGCAGAACACCAGATCGGCGCTTTCCAGGGACCAGGGCAGTTGCGACTTCATGGTGCCCAGCTTCATGGTGTTGCTGCGCGGCTCGAACACCGCAAGGATGCGTGCCTGGCTGCCGAGTTTGCGGCGCAGGCCGTCCAGCGTGGTGCGTATGGCCGTGGGGTGGTGGGCGAAGTCGTCGTAGACGGATACGCCGCCCGCCATGCCGCGCAGCTCCATGCGTCGCTTGACGTTCTGAAAGCGCGCCAGCGCCTCGCAGGCCTGTGCCGGCGTCACGCCCACGTGCTCGGCTGCCGCAATGGCGGCCAGCGCATTGAGCTGGTTGTGTTCCCCGGTCAGCGCCCATTCCAGGCGGGCCACCTTGCGGCCACGGTGCAGCACGTCGAAGGCGCTCGGATCGCCCTCTGCGCTGAAGTCGCTGACCACCGCCCCGAAGCTGGAAACCTCGCTCCAGCAGCCCTGGTGCAGCACGCGGGTGATGCTTTCCTCGATGCCGTTGACAACAAGCCGGCCCGAAGCGGGGACGGTGCGCACCAGATGGTGGAACTGGCGTTCGATGGCACCGAGATCCTCGAAGATGTCGGCGTGATCGAACTCCAGGTTGTTGAGCACGGCCGTGCGCGGGCGGTAGTGCACGAACTTGCTGCGCTTGTCGAAGAAGGCCGTGTCGTATTCATCGGCCTCGATGACGAAGACGGGCTCCGCGCCGGCCGGGCCCTCGCCTGGCGTCGGGCGCCTGGATGCACCCAGGCGGGCCGAGACGCCGAAGTCCAGCGGCACGCCGCCGACCAGAAAGCCCGGGGCCAGGCCTGCGCATTCGAGAATCCAGGCCAGCATCGACGTCGTGGTCGTCTTGCCATGCGTGCCGGCCACGGCCAGCACATGGCGCGGGCAGGACGGATGGTGCAGCACATGTTCGCAAAGCCATTGCGGCCCGCTGGTGTAGGGAGCGCCGCTTTCGAGGATTGCCTCCATCAGCGGGAACTTGGGGCTGCCGTCGGGCAAGCGCGCGCGGCTGACCACGTTGCCTACGACATACATGTCGGGTTGCAGGGTCATCTGGTCGGCGCCGTAGCCCTCGATCAGCTCGATGCCCAGTGCACGCAGCTGATCGCTCATCGGCGGGTAGACGCCGGCGTCGCAGCCTGTGACGCGGTGCCCAGCTTCGCGCGCCAGCGCGGCCAGTCCGCCCATGAAGGTGCCGCAGATGCCCAGAATATGTATGTGCATGGCCGGGCATTCTACGGTTGCCGCCATGTCCGGGATGGCTGGCCTGCAAAAACAGGAGCTTGCGGCCCAGCAGGCACCGGGTCCCGGAAACACAAGGTTGCGAAATCGCCGGTGCAAGGCGCTGGCAGGAACATGCAAAGCCCGTCAGCGGCCGGCGTTGCCGCGGCTTGGGTCACAATGGCCCGGGGCCATCCGCAGGGAAGGCCTCTTATATATATGTAGGGATACAGCGGATCGTAAAGCCATGGACCAAGCCACTGCCGAAATTGCCCAGACTGCGGCCCGCCTCGTGGTCGAGGAAGGTCTGGAATGGGGGCCTGCCAAGCACCGCGCTGTGCGCCAGCTGGGACTGCCCTCGCGCACTGCGCTGCCGGGCAATGACCTGGTGGAAGAGGCTGTGCGCGAATACATCGCCCTGTTCTGCGCCGACACCCAGCCCCAGGAACTGCAGGCCCTGCGCGAGCTGGCTCTGCAATGGATGGATCGCCTGGCCGAGTTCCGTCCCCACCTGGCCGGCGCCGTCTGGCGCGGCACGGCCACGCGCCTGTCCGATATTTATCTGCAACTGTTTTGCGACGACCCCAAATCGGCAGAGATCGCACTGATCAACCAGCATGTGAACTACGAACCCAGCACCGTGACGGGATTCACCGGCCAGAGCGTGGAGGCGCTGAGCATCCATGCCTTCTGCCGCCCGCTGAACGAGGATGTGGGTGTGCACCTGCTGGTCCATGATCTTGACGATCTGCGCGGCGCGCTCAAGCCCGATGGACAGGGGCGCAGCCCGCGTGGCAGCGCAGAGGCATTGCGCAAGCTGTTGAACCAGGACGAAGGGGAGGCCGACCGTGGCTGATTCCGTGGATGCAGGTCAAAACACATCTTCCCGCCGCCGCTGGCTGATGGGCGGCGTTGCCGCCGCTGCGGGACTGGGTGGCGCCGGATTGGCCTGGTGGCGATTTCAGCCCCATGCCATGGAGTCCAGCGCCGAAGAGCAGCTGTGGCAGCAGCGTTTCATCACGCCGGATGGCTCGGCCATGACGCTGTCGCGCTGGCGTGGCAAGCCGGTGCTGGTCAATTTCTGGGCCACCTGGTGCCCGCCGTGCGTGCGCGAACTGCCCATGCTGGATGCCTTCTCGGCACGCCAAGACCAGCATGGCATTCAGGTCATTGGCCTGGCCGTGGACAAGCCCGAGGCAGTGCAGCGCTTTCTGGGCCGCACACCCCTGCGTTTCCCCGTGGCGCTGGCGGTGGAAGGCGGTCTGGGCCTGACCCGCTCGCTCGGCAATCTGCAGGGCGGACTGCCCTTCACCGTGCTGCTCGGCGAGGATGGCCTGGTGCGGCAACGTAAAATAGGTGAGCTTACTACCGAAGATCTGGCTTCCTGGAGCGCAAAAGGCTGATTTCCGCAGCGACCGAGCCTGTGCAGGCTCAGGAAATCCCCCGAATTCCATGGCGACGTTGATGAAAAATATGCCTCAAAGCACGCAGAAGGGCGAAATTGGAGTAAATTCGCGCCCTATTTAGTTGTTAGCCGCTGGAGCTCCCATGGATTTGCGAAAACTCAAGACCCTCATTGATCTGGTGTCCGAATCGAACGTGTCGGAACTGGAGATCACCGAAGCAGAGGGCAAGGTCCGGATCGTCAAGAGCGAAGGCGCCGTGGTGCAGCACTACGTGGCTGCGCCCATGCAGGCTCCGATGGCTGCGCCCGTGGCAGCACCTGTGGCCGCTCCTGCAGCAGCGCCCGTGGCAGCCCCTGCCGAGGCAGCCGTCGCGGGACATGTGGTGAAGTCGCCCATGGTCGGCACCTTCTACCGCGCATCCAGCCCTGGCGGCAAGCCTTTCGTGGAAGTGGGCAACCAGGTCAAGGAAGGCGAGACCATCTGCATCATCGAAGCGATGAAGATTCTCAACGAGATCGAGGCCGACAAGAGCGGCACCATTACCCGCATCCTGGGTGAAAACGGCCAGGCCGTCGAGTACGGCCAGCCCCTGTTCGTGATCGAGTAACCTGCAGGCGAGCGATGCCGCAAGCGGCACGACGCCCTGGCGCGAACGCATGCCGCGGCGCGACAGAGCAATTGGCTCAACTGACGGCTTCGGCCTGCGTACCGCCGCAGGCACCAAGCCGCGAGGACCTTCATGTTTAAGAAAATTTTGGTTGCCAACCGGGGCGAGATCGCCCTGCGCATCCAGCGCGCCTGCCGTGAACTGGGCATCAAGGCGGTGATGGTGTATTCCGAGGCCGACCGTGACGCAAAGTACGTCAAGCTGGCCGACGAGGCCGTGTGCATCGGCCCCGCTCCTTCGCCGCTGAGCTACCTCAACATGCCGGCCATCATCTCGGCCGCCGAGGTGACCGACGCCGAGGCGATCCACCCTGGCTACGGCTTTCTCAGCGAGAACGCCGACTTTGCCGAGCGCGTGGAAAAGAGCGGCTTCACCTTCATCGGCCCCACGCCCGACAACATCCGCACCATGGGTGACAAGGTCTCGGCCAAGCAGGCCATGATCAAGGCGGGCGTGCCCTGCGTGCCGGGCTCGGACGGCGAACTGCCCGACGATCCGGTGCAGATCCGCCGCATCGCCAAGGCCGTGGGCTATCCGGTGATCATCAAGGCCGCAGGCGGCGGCGGTGGCCGTGGCATGCGCGTGGTGCATACCGAGGCGGCGCTGATCAATGCCGTGCAGATGACCAAGGCCGAGGCCGGTGCGGCCTTCGGCAATCCGGCCGTCTACATGGAGAAGTTCCTGCAGAACCCGCGCCATGTGGAAATCCAGATCCTGGCCGACAACCATCGCAATGCCGTCTACCTGGGCGAGCGCGACTGCTCCATGCAGCGCCGCCACCAGAAGGTCATCGAGGAAGCGCCGGCTCCCGGCATTCCCCGTCGCCTGGTCGAGAAGATCGGCGAGCGCTGCGCTGCAGCCTGCAAGAAGCTGGGCTACCGTGGCGCAGGCACCTTCGAGTTCCTCTACGAAAACGGCGAGTTCTACTTCATCGAGATGAACACGCGCGTGCAGGTGGAGCATCCGGTGACGGAACTGATCACGGGCGTGGACATCGTTCGCACCCAGATCATGGTGGCCGCAGGCGAGAAGCTGCCTTTCACCCAGCGCCAGATCAATGCCCAGCTCAAGGGCCATGCGATCGAATGCCGCGTGAATGCCGAGGACCCCTACAACTTCATGCCTTCGCCAGGCCGCATCACCATGTGGCATGCGCCCGGTGGCCCGGGCGTGCGCGTGGACTCGCACGTCTACAACAACTACTTCGTGCCGCCGAACTACGACTCCATGATCGGCAAGATCATCGTTCACGGCGACACGCGCGAGCAGGCGCTGGCACGCATGCGCACTGCGCTGCTGGAGACCGTGGTCGAAGGCATCAAGACCAACATCCCGCTGCACCAGGACCTGATGGTGGACGCCAAGTTCATGGAAGGCGGCACCAACATCCACTACCTGGAAGAGTGGCTGGCGCACCGCAACGCCAACAAGCGTTGAGCGGGTCACCCGATCGACCATGCATGCTGGCCCCCGGCGACGGCGGCCGGCATTTTTCATTGATTGCTTAGAAAAGGATGGGCCCATGTTCGAGTTGAGCCTGCTGTGCCCGGAAGACCGGGTCGAAACCATCAGCGATGCACTGGATGCGCTGGACGCCCTGAGCGTATCGGTCGAGGACGCCGACGCGCAGACCGAGGCCGAGCAGGCCCTGTTCGGCGAGCCCGGCATGCCGCCACCCAAGGACGGCTGGCAGCGCAGCCGCCTGGTGGCGCTGTTCCCCACGCAGCAAGCGGCCGAAGAGGCACGTGATCTGCTGCTGCCCCAGGACTTCTTCGAGGGCTGCAGCATCATCGCCGTCAAGCAGGTGCCCGAGCAGGACTGGGTGCGCCTGACGCAGTCGCAGTTCGCCCCCGTGGACATCACCCCCGAATTCTGGATTGTTCCCACCTGGCACGAGCTGCCGCCGCAGGCGCGCGTGAGCATCCGCCTGGACCCGGGCCTGGCCTTCGGCACGGGTACGCACCCGACCACGCGCATGTGCCTGCGCTGGATCGCACGCCAGCCCGAGGGCAGCCTGGGGCGCACGCTGGACTACGGCTGCGGCTCCGGCATCCTGGCCATCGGTGCGGCCAAGTTCGGTGCCACCGACATCGACGCGGTGGACATCGACCCGGCTGCCGTGGAGTCCACGCGCTACAACGCCGATGCCAACGCCGTGCAGTTGAAGGCCGGCCTGCCCGATGCCGTGACGGGTGTATACAGCACCGTGCTGGCCAACATCCTGGCCACGCCGCTCAAGGTGCTGGCGCCGCTGCTGTGCGCCCGCGTGGCGGAGGGTGGAAGCCTGGTGCTGGCCGGCATCCTGGAGCGCCAGGCCGACGAACTCAAGCAGGCCTACGCGCCGTACCTGGCACTCGAAGTCGCCGACAGCGAAGATGGCTGGATCCTGATGACCGCGCGCCGCGCGGCCTGATTTGCGCCACGAGTCCCTGCGCGGCTGCCGCCTTCATGGCGCGTGCCGCGAGCAGCTGCCTACAATCGATCGCTGATGAGCCAAGTCACCCGCTGTCCTGCCTGTGGAACCCGCTTCAAAGTGGTGGCCGACCAGCTGCGAATTTCGCAGGGGTGGGTGCGCTGCGGCGTCTGCCATGAAGTGTTCGATGCCTCCGAGGATCTGCAGCCCCTGCCGGCCACGCCTGCGCATGCCGCCGGCAATCCCTTGGCGGGCGGGGCATCGCTCGATGGGCCGGAATTCGAGGACGATGACATCCGCGAATTCCGGGAGTCCATGTGGCTGCCGACGGCGCCCGTGGGGCTGCCGGGGCGGGGT
>NZ_JTKZ01000512.1:0-7638 GCF_000799035.1 Delftia sp. ZNC0008 | reverse complement strand
CCGCGTGCCGTGCCGCGCAGGCCCTTCATCTTCGCCAGCACCTGCATGGCCTTGCGCATCCAGGGACCGTAGGACTTCTTGACCAGATGGCCCTGCTCGTCCTTGGCGGCCGACGACGGCGGCGCCAGGTGGTGGACCACGCGGTAGTCGCCCTCGAACATGCTGGCGATGCGCTGGCTGAAGGCCGCATCGGTGTGCAGGCGCGCGACCTCGTACTCATCCTTGTAGGCCATGAGTTTGAACAGATAGCGGGCCACGGCTTGCGACAGGCGCGTACCCGAGCCCGCCACGGCGCGCTCGGCGGCATGGACCTTGTCCACGAAGGCCTGGTACTCGGCCGCATAGGCGGCGTTCTGGTAGGCCGTGAGGAAGTCCACGCGCTTGGCCACCATCTCGGTCAGCGAAGGCTTCTTGACGAACTGGATCACCTGGGCCGTCTGGAACAGGGCGCGCACGGCAGCCAGGTCATGGGCGCAGCGGCGGCCCCACTCGAAGGCGGCCTTGTTGTTGTCGGCCTGCACGCCGTTGAGTTCGATGGCACGCATCAGCGCCGCATGCGACAGCGGCACGCGGCCCTTTTGCCAGGCGTAGCCCAGGATCAGCGGGTTGGTGTAGATGCTGTCGCCCAGCAGCTGCACGGCCACCTGCTCGGCGTCGAAGCTGCCCAGCAGCTCGGGGCCCACAGCCTGGGCCAGTGCGCTGGCGCAGCGGTCGTCCGGTGCCTGCCAGTCAGGGTTGGTGACGAAGGCTGCCGTGGGCGAGCCATGGCTGTTGAGCGCCACGAAGGTGCGGCCCGGCTGCATCACGGACATGGTGGTCGGCGTGGCCGTGACGATGGGGTCGCAGCCGATCACCAGGTCGGCCTTGGCCATGTCCACCTTGGTGGTGTAGATGGCCTCGGGACGATTGGCGATCTGGATGTGGCTCCAGGTGGAGCCGCCCTTTTGCGCCAGGCCGGCCGCATCCTGGGTGATCACGCCCTTGCCCTCCAGGTGGGCCGCCATGCCCAGCAGCGAGCCGATGGTGATCACCCCCGTGCCGCCGACACCGGCCACCACAATGCCCCAGGCCTGCTCGGCCACCGGCAGCACGGGCTCCGGGATGGCGGGCAGCATGGACAGGTCGCCCTTCTTCTCCTTCTTGGGCTTCTTGAGCTGGCCGCCTTCGATGGTGACGAAGCTGGGGCAAAAGCCCTTCACGCAGGAGTAGTCCTTGTTGCAGGTGTTCTGGTTGATGCGGCGCTTGCGGCCGAACTCGGTCTCCACCGGCTCGACCGACAGGCAGTTGGACTGCACCGAGCAGTCGCCGCAGCCCTCGCAGACCAATTCGTTGATGACCACGGTCTTGTCGGGAGTGGCCAGCGTGCCGCGTTTGCGGCGGCGGCGCTTTTCGGTGGCGCAGGTCTGGTCGTAGATGATGGCCGTGCAGCCCTTGAGGGTGCGGAACTCGCGCTGGATGCGGTCCAGCTCGTCGCGGTGGTGCACGGTCACGCCCTCGGCCAGCGCCACGCCGTCGTACTTGGCGGGCTCGTCGGTGACGATGACCAGTTTGGCCACGCCCTCGGACTTGAGGCTGTTCATGATCTGCAGCACCGAATGGCCCTCGGGCCGCTCGCCCACGCGCTGGCCGCCCGTCATGGCCACGGCGTCGTTGTACAGCAGCTTGTAGGTGATGTTCACGCCGGCCGCGATGCTCTGGCGTATCGCCAGCAGGCCGCTGTGGAAGTAGGTGCCGTCGCCCAGGTTGGCGAAGACATGGGCGTCCTTGGTGAAGGGCGCCTGGCCCACCCAGGTCACGCCCTCGCCGCCCATCTGCGTGAAGGTGCTGGTGGAGCGGTCCATCCACACCGTCATGTAGTGGCAGCCGATGCCGGCCACGGCGCGGCTGCCCTCGGGCACGCGGGTGCTGGTGTTGTGCGGGCAGCCGCTGCAAAACCATGGCACGCGGTCGCCCGTGGGCTGGCTCTGGGCCACCTTGAGCGCGGCCTCGCGGGCGTCCAGCACGGCAATGCGCTCGTGCATGCGCTGGGCGATGTGTTCGGGCACGCCGATCTTGGTCAGGCGCTGGACGATGGCGCGCGCGATGAGGGCCGGCGTCAAGTCCGCATTGGGGCGCAGCAGCCAGTCCTGGCTGGGATTGGGCACCGACCATTCGCCGCCGTGTTCGTCGCTGAACTTGCCGACCACGTTGGGCCGCACGTCGGAGCGCCAGTTGTACAGCTCTTCCTTGATCTGGTATTCGATGACCTGGCGCTTTTCCTCCACCACCAGGATTTCCTGCAGGCCGCGCGCGAAGTCGCGCGTGATGGTGGCCTCCAGCGGCCAGACCACGTTGACCTTGTGCACGCGTATGCCCAGCTGGCGGCAGGTGTCGTCGTCCAGGCCCAGGTCGGCCAGGGCCTGGCGCATGTCGTTGTAGGCCTTTCCGCTGGCGATCAGGCCGAAGCGGTCGTTGGGGCCCTCGATCACGTTGTGGTTGAGCCGGTTGGCGCGCACATAGGCCAGGGCCGCATACCACTTGTAGTTCATCAGCCGCTGCTCCTGCTCCAGCGGCGCATCGGGCCAGCGGATGTGCAGGCCGCCGGGCGGCATCTGGAAGTCCTCGGGCAGGATGATGTTCACGCGGTCCGGCTCCACCGAGACGCTCGCCGAGGACTCGACCACCTCCTGGATGGTCTTCATGCCCGACCACAGGCCCGAGAAGCGGCTCATGGCAAAGGCATGCAGCCCCATGTCCAGGATGTCCTGCACATTGCTGGGAAAGAACACCGGCGTGCCGCAGGCCTTGAAGATGTGGTCGCTCTGGTGGGCGGCCGTGCTGCTCTTGCTGATGTGGTCGTCGCCGGCCAGCGCGATCACGCCGCCGTGCCGGGCCGTGCCCGCCATGTTGGCGTGCTTGAACACGTCGGAGCAGCGGTCCACGCCCGGGCCCTTGCCGTACCACAGGCCGAAGACGCCGTCGAACTTCTTGGTCTCGGAATAGAGATCCAGCTGCTGCGTGCCCCAGACGGCCGTGGCGCCCAGCTCTTCATTGACGCCGGGCTGGAAGACGATGTTGTTGGATTCGAGGTGCTTTTTCGCGGCCCATAGCGCCTGGTCATAGCCGCCCAGCGGGGAGCCCCGGTAGCCGCTGATGAAGCCTGCGGTGTTCAGGCCCGCTGCAGCGTCGCGCTGGCGCTGCAGCATGGGCAGGCGCACAAGGGCCTGTACTCCGCTCATGAACGCACGGCCGTGCTGCAGAGCGTATTTGTCGTCGAGGGTGACCGTCTCCAGGGCGCGGCGCACGTCTTCGGGCAGTGGGGCATTCATGGCTTGTCTCCATCGATGGTCGGCGCCCTGTCATGTCCTGCCCGGAACGGGAAAGAGGCATGCACGGCACTCGTTGTCTGAACCAAATCGCCTTTTTTCAGTGTATTCGTGCTCGTCTGATAGGTCTTTGCTTTCTTTGCGCCGTTTCAAGTATCCTGAGCAAGGATCTTTCTTGAAAATGGTGTTTTGTGCAAACTTTGGACAAATTCGACATTGCCATCCTCGGCCACCTGCAGGCCGACGCGCGCCTGACCAATGCCGAGCTGGCCCAGCGCGTGGGCCTGTCGGCCGCGCCGTGCTGGCGCCGCGTGCGGGCGCTGGAAGAAGCGGGCTTCATCCGCGGCTACCACGCCGACATCGACCGCCACAAGATCGGCCTGGGCGTGCTGGCCTTCGTGCGGCTGGACGCCGTGCGCACGGCCGGCACGCTGACGCTGGAGATGGAGGACGCCATCCGCAAGCTGCCCGAGGTGGTCACCTGCCACTACATCAGCGGCACCGGCACCTTCGAGCTGCAGGTGGTGGCGCGCGACCTGGACAGCTTTGCGCAGTTCGCGCGCAACACGCTGCTGAACCTGCCCAACGTGAAGGACATGCAGACCAGTTTCTCGCTGGGCGAGATCAAGTCCAGCCATGCGCTGCCGCTGTCCCAGCTGGGACCCATGGCGGGCCAGGGACTGCCGGGCCAGTAGCCGCAGGCCGGCGGACTGGCCTATGAAGGTCGCGCCGAAGCGACAGTGTGCTCCTGTAGCAGGAGCGAAAAACGGTTGTCGTACAAGGCGGTGGTCGTGGTTATTAGTAAGGCAACCATTTCTGGCGCCACCCTGCGTTTGGCCCGAGAATCGGGACACATGGCCGCAGAACAATCAACACCAGACCCCGCCCAGCCACCCGCCTCAGAAACCGAGCCTTCCACCCAGCCCCCGGCCGAGCCCTCGGGCGCGGGGGCGCCGGGCACCCTGCTCGAGGACCCGTCCGGCATGGCCGCTGCCGACAGGGCGGCCGCCGAGGCCGAAGGCCAGAAGACGGCCCAGGCCCAGCAGGGCGTCTGGGCGCCGCTGTCCGGCCCCACCTTCCGCATGCTCTGGCTGATCTGGATGGCGGCCAATACCTGCATGTGGATGAACGATGTGGCGGCGGCATGGCTCATGACCTCGCTGACCACCTCGCCCGTGCTCGTGGCCCTGGTGCAATCGGCCTCCACGCTGCCCGTCTTCCTGCTGGGCCTGCCCAGCGGTGCGCTGGCCGACATCCTGGACCGGCGCCGCTACTTCATCGTCACCCAGTTCTGGGTGGCGGCCGTGGCTCTGGTGCTGTGCCTGTTCGTGCTCTCGGGCCGGATGACGGCGCACTGGCTGCTGGTGCTGACCTTTGCCAACGGCATCGGCCTGGCCATGCGCTGGCCCGTGTTCTCGGCATTGATTCCCGAACTCGTGCCCAAGCACCACCTGCCCTCGGCCATGGCGCTGAACGCGGTGGCCATGAACGCCTCGCGCATCATCGGACCCCTGGTGGCGGGCGCCATCATCGCCAGCCTGGGCAGTGCCTGGGTGTTCGTGCTCAATGCCGTGCTGTCCGTCATCTCGGGCATCGTGCTGATCCGCTGGAAGCGCCGCCACGTGGCCAACCCGCTGGGCCGCGAGCGCCTGCCCTCGGCCATGCGCGTGGGCCTGCAGTTCGTGCGCGAGTCGCCGCGCATGCATGCGGTGCTGGCGCGCACGGTGTGTTTCTTCCTGCAGTGCACGGCGGTGATGGCCCTGCTGCCCCTGGTGGCCCAGCGCCTGCACGGCCCGACCGAGGGCGGGGGCGGCGCCGAGACCTTCACGCTGCTGCTGGCCTCCATGGGGGCGGGCGCCATCGTGGGCGCCATGTTCCTGCCGCGCCTGCGCCAGGCCATGTCCAAGGAAAGGCTGATCCGGTCGGGCTCTGCCGTGCATGCGCTGGCTACGCTGGCCGTGGCCCTGTCGCCCAATGTCTACATGGCCGTGCCGGCCATGATGCTGGCCGGCATGGCGCTGATCTCCACGGCCAACGTGCTGGGCGTCTCGGCCCAGATGGCCTTGCCCAACTGGGTGCGGGCGCGAGGCATGTCCATCTACCAGATGTCCATCATGGGCGGCACGGCGGCAGGCGCCGCGCTCTGGGGACAGGTGGCCAGCATGGTGGGCGTGCGCGGCAGCCTCATGGTGGCCGCCGCCAGCGGCGTGGCCTGCATGCTGCTGGTGCAGCGCCTGGTGCGCGACCGCCAGATCGAGGAGGACCTGAGCCCCTCCAAGGCCTTCCAGCGCCCCGAGGTCAACATCCCCGAAGCCGGCCGCGTGGTCGTCACCATCGAGTACCAGATCGACCCCACCCAGGCCGAGGCCTTCCGCGCCCTCATGCAGGAAAGCCGCCGCAGCCGCATGCGCCAGGGCGCGCTGGGCTGGAGCCTGCTGCACAGCATGAGCCACCCGGAGCGCTACGTGGAGCAGATCATCGACGAGTCATGGACCGAGCACCTTCGCCGCTTCGACCGCGTCACCGCCGCCGACGTGGCGCTGCGCGACCGCAAGCTGGCGTATCACAAGGGCAAGGAACCGCCGCGCGTCACGAGGTACTTCGATACCCCCTGAGGCGCTGCGCGCCTTCCCCCAGAGGGGGACGGCGCCCTCGCAGCGAGGCGGCTCTTGCTCGGCGCCCCTGGCGTTGGGCCGCGCCAGAGCGAGGGACAGTGGATAGAGGTGTGTCTGCGCTGGTCTTGTGCCATGCGGGGCGAGCCTTGGCGCAAAGGATAAAACCGGCGCACCCCAAAGCGGGAGGAAGCGGCGTAGCCGCTCAGGGGGTCACCTCAAGTGCGGTGCCTGGCTCGCCAGGGCGCGCGGCCAGAAGGCCCACAGGCGCAGGTTCTGCTTGATGCGGCCTGCCAGGTCGCCGGCTTCGGGGCCCCAGCCCATGAAGTAGTCGGCGCGCACGGCGCCGACGATGGCGCTGCCCGTGTCCTGGGCGAAGACCAGGCGGTTCAGCGCCACGGTGGGCCCGGATGTGGACAGCCAGACCGGTGTGCCGTAGGGGATGCTCTGCTTGTCCACGGCGATGGAACGGCCTGGCGTCAGGGCCACGCCCTGGGCGCCCTTGGGGCCGAACTGCAGGTCCAGGCCTTCCAGCGGCTCCTCACGGAAGAAGACGTAGCGCGGGTTGCTCCACAGCATTTCATTGACGCGGCCGGGGTTGGCGGCCACCCAGGCGCTGATGCCGGGCCAGGTGGCGTCGCGCACCAGTCCCTGGTCCAGCAGCCAGCGGCCCACGCTCTTGTAGGGCTGGTCATTGGTGCCCGCAAAGGCGACGCGGATCGTGCGTTGCGCGCCTGTAGGCTCGGTGATGTTCAGGCGCCCCGATCCCTGGATGTGCAGCACCATCGCATCGACGGGGTCGCGCAGCCAGGCGATGGCGCGGCCTGCCAGGGCCGCCTGGGCCTCTGGCAGGGTCTCGATCTGCTGGCGCGAGAACCAGGGCTTGCGGCTGCCGAAGCCGGCGCCGGCCGGCGTCTTGTACAGCGGCACGTTGAATCCGTCGCCGGGCAGGCGCCGCGCCTCGAACAGCGGCTCGTAGTAGGCGGTCAGCATGCCGTCCGGGCCGCCGCCCAGCGCCTCGATGCGGTAGGGTTGCAGATTGGCCATGAGCCAGGCGCGCTGCTCGTCGCCCGTGGCGATGCTCAGCTGGCGCACATCGCGGCACAGGCCTGCGAAGACCGAACTGGGTCGTTCGCAGTTCTTGAGCCACGCATTCCAGGCTTCGTGCAGCGCGTCCTCCTGCAGGCCGGGCAATTCGCTCCAGTCGGCCGCGATCCAGCGGCTCTTGGTGGGCGTGTTGGTGACCAGCGGGGGCCTGGGCGTGACGGCGGGAGAGCCGCCCGGCTGCAGATCGGGTACGGGCGAGGGGTCGTAGACCGGCTTGGTGGTGGTCGTGCAGGCGACCAGCGTCCCTACAATCAGCGCCATCGCGGCATGGCGCAGGAGGTGGAAATTCATGGGGTTGATTTTGCTCGAAGCACTGCTGGCCTTGGTGATTCTGGTCGCTATTGTGTGGTGGACCATGTTCTCCGGACGCCGCAAGGGCGAGTTGCCCGTGGACACGCCACGGGATTCGCATCCGTCTCCAGACAAACCCTCTCCCGGGCAGGATCGCAGCGGCCCGTGACGGCCGTGGAGGCAGCCTCGCGGAGCGGGCGCCGTCCTACGGGTATGCCCTGCCCGCACTGATAGGCTGTGCGCAGCCTGCTTTCCACAATGGGGACCCTGGCGCTACCGCACGGTGCGTTCCCAAGATTCAAAAGGAGTTTCCAATGCGCAAG
>NZ_JTKZ01000551.1:0-330 GCF_000799035.1 Delftia sp. ZNC0008 | reverse complement strand
GCTGCGGTACTGCGCCTCCACCAGCTCGCCGGTGCGGCGTGTGTACTCCAGGCTTTGCCGCGCAAATTCCAGGCGCTCGTTGGCCAGGGCCAGTTGCCAGTACAGGCTGGCGGTGGTGGCCGCCAGGGACAGGGCCACGGCCTGCCTGTCCTGCTCGCTGGCCTGGGCCTCGAAGACGGCCGCATCGCGCTGGGCACCCAGGCGGTCGAACAGGTCCAGCTCCCAGCCCACGCTCAGGGTGGCGCTGGACGTCTCCAGCGTGCTGCGCGGGCTGCCGGACAGCGGCCGGCTGGCCCCGGTGCTGAGTGTGCCGCCGGGTTGCGGCAGCAG
>NZ_JTKZ01000688.1:0-4155 GCF_000799035.1 Delftia sp. ZNC0008 | reverse complement strand
CCGCGTCTGGCCGCCAGCTCGCCCGAGAGCATGTTGACCAGGGTGGACTTGCCCGCGCCGTTGGTGCCGATCACGGCGTGGACCTCACCCTCGTGCAGGTCCAGGTCCACGCCGCCCACGGCCGTGAGCCCGCCGAAGCGGCGCGTGAGGCCGCGCACCGAAAGCAGTGCCGCATCAGCCATGTCCGGCCTCCTTGTGGTGGACCTCGTTGTGCACTCCAGCGCGTTGCCGTGCAAGGCCCGCCAGCCCGATCAGCCCCATCAGTCCTTTCGGCAGCAGGGCCACGAGCACGATGATGGCCAGGCCCAGGCTCAGCTGCCAGTGGTCGGCCATGGGGCCGACGATGGCATGCGTGGACAGCACCTCCTTGAGCGCGACGAAGGCCACCGTGCCCAGCACGGCGCCGCGCAGCGAGCCCAGGCCGCCGAGGATGACCATCAGCAGCACCTCACCCGAGTGGTGCCAGGACAGCAGCTCGGGGTTGACCACGGCATCGCGCACCGCCAGCAGAAAGCCTGCCACGCCGGCCAGCATGCCGGCCAGCACGAAGGCCGCGAGTTTGTACCCGTAGGTGGTGAAGCCGGCCGCACGCATGCGCTGCTCGTTGACGCGTATGCCCGCCAGCGCCGCGCCGAAGCGCGACTGGCGCAGCCCCGCCAGGAAGGCATAGACCAGCACCAGGGCGGCCAGCACCACGTAGTACTGCACGCGCGGGATTTCCATGTCGATGGCGCCCAGCGCGGGCCGGGCCATCAGGTAGATGCCATCGCTGCCGCCGCCTATGCCCGTGTCGTGGACCACGAAGTAGGCCATCTGTGCGAAGGCCAGCGTCA
Source organism: Delftia sp. ZNC0008 (assembly GCF_000799035.1). Classification (NCBI taxonomy): domain Bacteria; kingdom Pseudomonadati; phylum Pseudomonadota; class Betaproteobacteria; order Burkholderiales; family Comamonadaceae; genus Delftia; species Delftia sp. ZNC0008. The sequence continues at coordinate 3,322 of NZ_JTKZ01000688.1, read as the reverse complement.
CCATGATGAAGTAGATGCCGCGCGTGCGCAGGCTCAGCAGGCCCACCAGCAGCGCATAGCCGCCCGAGGCCAGCAGCGCCCAGCCCAGCATGGCCGGCAGGCTGCCGCCCTCGTTGCCTGCGGACAGCACGGCGGCATAGGCGCCCAGGCCCATGAAGGCCGCATGCCCCAGGCTCACCAGGCCCGTGCCGCCCACCAGCAGCTGCAGGCTGAGCGCGAAGATGGCCAGGATCATGGTCTTGACCACCAGGCCCGACAGATAGTCCGACCACCAGGGGCCGGCCAGCGCCAGCAGCGCCACGCAGGCCAGCGGCACGGCGCAGGCCTGCCATCGGCAGGCGCGCTGCGGCATCTCTACGGGCTGCATAGGCTGCAGGGGCTGCACGGCAGCTGCCAGCAGGGCCGGAGAAGGATTGGATACGGCCATTGTTCAGCTCCTTTGCCCCATCAGGCCCTGGGGCCGCCACACCAGCACCACCGCCATCAGCAGGTAGACGCTCATGCCGCTGAGCTCCTGGAAGAACAGCTTGCCGAAGGTATCGACAAAGCCCACCAGCAGCGAGGCCAGCAGCGCGCCCGTGATCGAGCCGATGCCGCCGATCACCACCACCACGAAGCAGATGATGAGCACGTTGCCGCCCATGCCCGGATAGACCGAACTCATGGGCGCGGCGATCATGCCCGCCAGTGCCGCCAGCGCCACGCCGATGGCGAAGACGATGCGGTACAGGCGCTTCACGTCGATGCCCAGGCCGCGCACCATGTCGCGGTTGCTGGCGCCCGCGCGCACCATCATTCCCAGGCGCGTGCGGTTGACCACCCAGTACAGCGCCAGCGCCACCAGCAGGCACACGCCCGAGGCGAACAGCCGGTACCACGGATAGCTCATGAGCCCGCCCAGCGAGAAGCTGCCCGACAGCCAGCCGGGCAGCGGCACGCCATGCACGTCGTTGCCCGCCAGCAGCGAGCGCAGCTCCTCGAACACCAGGATCAGCCCGAAGGTCATCAGCACCTGCTGCAGGTGCTCGCGCTCGTAGAGGTAGCTGAAGAAGGCCCACTCCAGCGCATAGCCCAGCACCACGGTCAGCGCCACGCCGGCCAGCAGCATGGTGATGAAGTGCTGGCCCAGCAGCGGGGACAGCGCAAAGGCCATGTAGGCGCCGATCATGTAGAAGCTGCCATGGGCCAGGTTGATCACGCCCATGATCCCGAAGATCAGCGTCAGGCCCGAGGCCAGCAGGAACAGCAGCAGCCCGTACTGGACGGCGTTCAGGCACTGCACGAGAAAGGTGGCAAGGTCCATGGCGATGTCCGTATGCGTCCGTATATGAGTGCGCCCCGCGCCTCACATGCGGCAGCCGCGGCCGGTATCGCCCAGGGCCTTGATGGCCACGCCCATGCGCTGGTTCTCCTTGCCCACGACCTTGCGCAGGTACATGTCCTGCACGGGGTTGTGCGACTTGCTGATGGTGAAGTCACCGCGCGGGCTGGGGATGGTGGCCTTCTCGATGGCCTGGCGGAACTCGGCCTTTTTCGCGATGTCGCCGCCCGCCGCCTTCAGGCCCACGCCCAGCATCTGGGCGGCGTCGTAGCCCTGCACGGCATACACATCGGGCATCAGCTTGTAGGCCTGGGCATAGGCGGAGCGAAAGCGCCGGTCGCGCTCCGTGCCCAGCTCGTCGGCGTAGTGCAGCGTGGTCAGCACCCCCTGGGCGGCCTCGCCCTGGGCCTCCAGCGTGCCGTCGGTCAGAAAGCCCGAGCCGTACAGCGGGATGGTTTTGTGCAGGCCGGCCGCGTGGTAGTCCTTGACGAACTTGACGGCGCCCGCGCCCGCGAAGAAGGCAAACACCGCATCGGGCCTGGCCGCCGCGATCTCGGTCAGCAGGGCCTGGAACTCCACGTTGGGAAAGGGCACGGTGAGCTGCTTGCTGACCTTGCCGCCCTCCTTCTCGAAGCCCTCCTTGAAGGCATTGGTCATCTCCTCGCCGGCCGCGTATTTCCAGGTGATGGTCATGGCGGTTTTCCTGCCTTCCTGCCTGGCCGCCACCACGCCCATGGGATAGGAGGACTGCCAGTTGGAGAAGGACGAACGGAAGATGTTGGGCGCGCACATGGCGCCCGTGACCGCATCGGCGCCCGCATTGGGCACGATGAGCACGGTGCCGCTTTCCTTGGCCGCGCGCGCCATGGCCATGGCCACGCCCGAATGCACGGTGCCCACCAGCACATCGACCTTGTCGCGCTTGATCAGGCGGTTGACGTTGTCCGTGGCCTTGGCCGGATCGGACTCGTCATCGACCTTGAAGAACTCGATCTCGCGCCCGCCCAGCCTGCCGCCCTGCTCGTTCACGAACATGCGAAAGCCGTTCTCTATGGCCGAGCCCAGCGCCGCGTAGGTGCCGCTGTAGGGCAGCATGAAGCCGACCTTGATCCTGTCCTGCGCATATGCGCCGCAGGACAGGGAGGCCGTCAGGGCGAGGGCGGCCCAGTGTTTGCGATCGATGTTCATGCGTGTCTCCTTGTGGTCGATGGGTCTTGCTTTTGTCAGGGGAATCGGAAGGGGCTGTTCAGCCGACGCTGGCCTCGCGTTCACGCAGGCGGAAACGCTGGATCTTTCCGGTGGCGGTCTTGGGAAGTTCGTCCACGAACTCGATGAAGCGCGGGTACTTGTAGGCGGCCAGGCGCTGCTTCACGAAGGCCTTGAGCTCGGCCTCGGTGGCGCTGCAGCCGTCCTTGAGCACGACGAAGGACTTGGTCTTGAGCAGGCCGTCGGCGTCGGTCTTGCCGATCACGGCGGCCTCCAGCACGGCCGGGTGCTGCATCAGCGTGGCCTCGACCTCGAAGGGCGAGACATAGATGCCGCTGACCTTGAGCATGTCGTCGCTGCGCCCGGCATAGGTGTAGTAGCCATCGGCGTCGCGCACGTACTTGTCGCCGCTCTTGAGCCAGCCGCCCTGGAAGGTCTCGCGCGTCTTGTCCCGGTTGCCCCAGTACATGAGGGCGGCGCTGGGGCCCTGGATGAACAGGTCGCCCACCTCGCCATCGGCCACGGGGCGGCCGTCCTCGCCGCGCAGCTCCACGCGATAGCCGTCCACGGGCTTGCCCGTGGTGCCGTAGCGGATGTCGTCGGGCCGGTTGGACAGGAAGATGTGCAGCATCTCGGTGGAGCCGATGCCGTCCACGATGTCGGCGCCGAAATGCGCCTTGAAGCGCTGGGCGATCTCGGCCGGCAGCGCCTCGCCGGCCGAGGAGCACATGCGCAGGCTGACCTGCTCGCGCGCGGGCAGCAGGGGCGAGGCCAGCATGCCCGCAAAGCCCGTGG
>NZ_JTKZ01000498.1:0-1425 GCF_000799035.1 Delftia sp. ZNC0008 | reverse complement strand
CTGGAGTCCTGCCATTCCTGCGTGGCGGCCGTGCCTGCGGGGCGGGCCGACAGCTGCACGCGCTGGCGGTCTGGCGGAATGTCGGGGTCCAGCGCGAGGATGGTGCCGTTGGCCGGGCGCGCAATGCGCACGGGCGAGGCGGCCGAAGTCCCGCGTGTTGATGCGGATGCGGCAGGCAGGCCGCTGCCCGCCATGGCGAACAGGCTCTGCTGCGTGCCTGCCACGAACCATTCGCTGCGCGCGCTCTCCAGCGGCAGGCCCGACGCATCGGGGCCGAAGCGCACGGCCTGCTGCAGCACGCCCGCCGGCGCCTTGGGCGCGCGGCTGGGTGTGCGGGCATGCAGGAAGCCCATCACGGCGGCCCAGACAGGTGCCGCGCCGCTGGTGCCGCTGACCGAGTGCATGGCCTCGCCGCGCGCATTGCCCACCCACACGCCCACGGTGTAGCGCTGCGACCAGCCCACGGCCCAGTTGTCGCGCATGTCCTTGCTGGTGCCGGTCTTGACGGCCGACCAGAAGCGCGTGGCCAGCACGCTGTCCGTGCCGAAGGTGGGCGCGCGCGCCATGGGATCGGACAGGATGTCGCCCACGATGAAGGCCGCGCGTGCGTCGATGGCCTGCACGGGCGCAGCCGGCTTTTGCGCTGCGGTCCCGGCACCCGGGGGCTGCGCCGCCCAGCGCACGGGCGTCAGCTGCCCGCCGTTGGCCAGGGCGCGGTAGGCGTTGGTGAGCTGCAGCAGCGGCACCTCGGCACTGCCCAGCGCCAGGCTGAAGCCGTGGTAGCCGCCGCTTTCGCGCAGCGGCAGGCCCAGGCGCTGCAGTTGCGAGAAGAAGGCATCGGGCGTGACCATGACCAGGGTGCGCACAGCCGGCACGTTGAGCGACGACGCCAGCGCCGTGCGCGCCGAGACCCAGCCCTTGAAGCGCCGGTCGTAGTTCTGCGGGATGTAGAGCCCGTTCTGCGTGGGAATGTGGGCCGATGAATCCTCGATCAGCGAGGCCGCCGTCAGCCGCCGCTCGGCAATGGCCTGGGCGTAGAGAAAGGGCTTGAGCGTGGAGCCGGGCTGGCGCATGGCCGTGACGCCATCCACCTCGGCCGCCTGGCTCAATTCGCCCGACGAGCCCACCCAGGCCAGCACCTCGCCCGTGGCGTTGTCCAGCACGACGATGGCGCCGTCCTCCACGTTGCGGCCCTGCAGCTCGCGCAACTGCTGCTGCAGGCTTTGCACGGCAAAGCGCTGCACGGGCGCGCTCAGCGTGGATCGCACGCGCGCCTGGCCTTTGGACTGCGGCTCGGCCAGCAGGCGGCGCGCCAGGTGGGGGGCCTGGCCTTCGCTGGCCGCCCATTGCCGGCGCAGCAGCACGCTGGCGGTGAGCAGTTCCATGGCCGTGCAGTCGCGCGCCGCCGCATCCTCGGGCACGCGG
>NZ_JTKZ01000426.1:0-5506 GCF_000799035.1 Delftia sp. ZNC0008 | reverse complement strand
CGATGGTGTGCGTCAGCTGGGTGAGCTCTGGGCTGGTCGGCGCCTTGACCCAGCGGAAACGCGCTGGCCGCCATGCCGGCGGTCTTAATCGCATGGTCCAATAGATCGACACCGGCCGCGATCCGCTCGACGAAGTGGCGACCGGCCTCGGTTAGTCGGACACCTCGTGCATGGCGCTCGAACAGGAGGATGCCAAGGTCTTCCTCCAGTGCCTTCACGCGCGCGCTGACGCTGGATTGCGCCACGCCGAGCGCATTGGCGGCGTGGCGGAAGTTCAGGTATTCGGCGACGGCGAGAGTGTGAACTAAGGTCATCATCGGCACTCGCCCCGAGAGGAGATGATGGCTCAACGGATTTAATCCGTCATTCCTCGTAAGTCTACGCATACCAATTCGCCATGACTCAATCACAATGAAGTTGCGAAAGGTCTGCGTAGTATTGGCAGACATATTAAATAGAGGATCGCGCCGACAATCCAAACCCAACCGTTCCATGCTCCTATGGTAGCAGAATAGAGTGCCGTGAAGCCAAGCGGTCCCGCGATTGAGCTTAGATTGGTGAGGCTTGTAAGCGTTCCCTGTAAAGCTCCTTGCTTGTTACTGCTGACATTATTTGAAAGCATTGCCTGCAAGGCCGGCATGCCAACACCTCCGGCGGCAAGCAGTAACAAAATCGGGAACACCATCCATCCCTGCGTGGCAAAAGCCAGAAGAATGAAGCCAGTCGCATCCGCAGCCATGCCAAAGAGTAGCGTGCGCCGCTCTCCAAGCCGGCTTGAAAGCGGACCGGTAACAAACGCTTGGAAGATCGCATGTGTTGCTCCAAATGCCGCAAGCGACAAACCAACAGTCGTGGTGTCCCACTGAAAACGGTCCTCGCCATAGATGACCCATAGGGCCGCAGGCACTTGGCCGATCAGTTGAATAATGAAGAAAACTGCGAAAAGCGCAGCTAGCCCGCGCAATGTATCATCCAGCCGGAACAGAACGAATGGTTTGATGCGAACCGGCTTTCCGGTCCCGCCATGGCTGTGATGAGTCTCCTTGAGAAAAATGTAGGCAAGCAGGAACGCGAAGCCGTTGAGAAGGGCAGCGGCGATAAACGGAGCATGGGCAGAAATACCACCGAGCATACCACCAAGTGCTGGCCCGGCAATCATGCCTGCTCCATAACAGGCCCCCATGTAGCCGAACCAGCGTGCGCGAGAACCTTCCCCCGTCGAATCGGCAATGGTTGAGGCAGCTACGGCGCCGGTTGCTCCCGTGACACCAGAAACGATTCGGCCGATATAGAGAACCCATAAGACCGGCGCTGATGCCATAATCGTGTAATCGACTGCGGCCCCCGCAAGAGAAGCCAGAAGCACCGGACGCCGACCGTAAGCATCTGAAAACTGACCAAGCACGGGCGCGAAGATGACCTGCATCAACGCATAGAGTGACAGCAAAGCACCATAGTGACCAGCGACCTGCTCCGCCGGCACAAGCTCGCGCAGAAGCGTCGGAAGGACCGGCATGATGAGGCCGAGTCCCATGGCGTCGAGACTGACGATCAGCAGGGCGATGATGGCAGAGCTGTGCACCTGAAACTCCAGCGCCGCTCAATGCGAGCGACTTTATCAACGATAAGGATGTGGACATAATACTTATCAATGATAAATTGTCAAGCACTGGCAGAGGAACGTGAATGACCAAACTGGACAAGGGCACCGTGATCGCGGCGGCGCTGGAGTTGCTGAACGAGGTTGGCATGGACAACCTGACGACGCGAAAGCTCGCTGAACGCCTCAAGGTTCAGCAGCCTGCGCTTTACTGGCATTTCCAGAGCAAGCGCGCGCTGCTTGACGCACTTGCGGAGGCGATGCTGGCGGAACGCCACACCCGGTCGCTGCCCAAGGAAGGCGAGGACTGGCGGGTGTACCTGAAAGAAAACGCCCTGAGTTTCAGAACGGCGTTGCTCTATTATCGCGACGGCGCGCGCATCCATGCCGGCACTCGACCGACGGAACCGAATTTTGGCACTGCCGAGACACAAATACGCTTTCTCTGCGCGGCGGGTTTTGGTCCGAAGCACGCTGTTTGGGCGCTCCGGGCGGTCAGTCACTATGTGGTCGGTTCCGTTCTCGAACAGCAGGCATCTGATGCCGATGAGAGAATGTCGGACAGATCAGATGTGTCTGGGCAGGCAGCATCATCCTTCCTGCACGATCTGTTTCACGAGTTGGAAACAGAAGGCATAGATGCTGCGTTCAACTTCGGACTTGACAGCCTCATCACCGGTTTCGAGCGGCTACGTTCATCTACAACAGATTAGGGGCTTATCCCCCTCTGCGGCGCGAGTTGCCACAATTCCGGTCCGCCCTGCACGACGCCCATGACCTCGCGGCCGAGCTGGCGGTCGATGACCGGCCGCCAGCGGTGCCCTCCGTGATTTCGATGTCGAGATTGGGATAGTCCTTCCGATACTGGCCGACCAGCTCTGCAAGGAAGCTGCCCGGAATCAGGGCATAGACACCGATGCGTAGCCGGCCGCATTCGCCTTGCGCTGTCATGCCGGCGGTCTTGACGGCGTGATCGAGCTGATCGACGCCCACCGCGACCAGCTCCATGAAATGCCTGCCTGCATCCGTTAGCCGGACGCCTCGCGCATGGCGCTCGAACAGCAGGACACCAAGATTTTCTCCAGCGCCTTCACGCCCGCGCTGACGCTCGACTGACTGACGCCGAGCGCGTTGGCCGCGTGCCGAAAATTCAGATGCTCGGCAACGGCCATGAACTGAACAAGGGAAATGAGCGGTATCCCGCCGGACAGGATACCGCCATCCATGAAGCTGCGATGACGGGTGCGCCGCATGGGTGCCGACCGTCCTGCCAGTCGCCGGTCAGACGACCGGCGACCTCTCGGCGTGAACCTCACGGGAGCGAAGTAGCACCAGACCCGTCAATACCAACACCGCCATCGTCGTCGCGTAACAGATCACGGGCCATGCTGTGTCACCGTTTATTAGCGTTACCGCCAATGTCCCGACGATGCTAACAATCAGGCTTTGGATGCAGAAGTAGAACGCGACCGCTGATCCCGCGATGTCATCAAACTGTGCAAGTGCGCCGTTGGCGGTAACGGACACTGTGAAGACAATGCCGACCGCCATAACCCACATCGGCAGGATGAAGGTGAGGAATGACGGCGAGCCGAAAAATTCACCCATCCCCAACAGAGCCGCCCCGCAAACGAGCAACGTCATCCCGCGCGCCACGCATCCCGCAATGCCCCATCTGGCGACAAAGGACTTCGCAAAACGGGTTGTCACGATCATGACGAACGCGACAGTGGCAAAGGCCAAGCTGAATCCGATCTCCGAATAGCCCGCTTGGCCTATGAGTACACGGGGGGCTGTCGAGAAGAAGACGAAGAAGGTGCCCATGCCCGCGCTAAAGCCGACCGTGTAAACCCAAAAGGCCGGGCTGGCGAAGATAGGCAAAACGGACCGGCGAGTCTTCGCTTCATCAAACGGGCGGGTTTCGTGCCACCTCAAACCGGCATTCAAGAGTGCGGGCAAAGCCAGTGCGGCCAGCGTGACGAATATCGCTCGCCATCCGAAAAACTCGCCGATCAACGCTCCAGCGATGGGGCCGAGGGCGGGGACGAAGGCCAGCATCGAACTGAAAATACCGTAGATGACGACGCCCTCGGGCCGGCTGGCATAAACGTCACGAACTGTTGCGAACGTCGCCACCAGCGCGGCAGACGCGCCGACCGCTTGTAGTAGACGGAAAGCGACGAAGGCTGTGGCCGTTGACGACCATGCCGCTCCGAGAGACGCGACGACGAAAACCGCTCCGCCCGCGAGCAAGATTGGCCGTCGACCAATGCGATCTGAAATCGGCCCAAAGATTACTTGGCCCACGCCGAGCATCACCATGTAGAGGCTCAGCGTGAGTTGGATTATGGAAGGAGTCGTATTCAGGATGCCCGGCATCGCTGGAACGACTGGAAGATAAATATCCATCGCCAGCGAAGCGAGGATATCGAAGGGGGCCATCAGCAGGAGCGCTGTCGGCAACGTATAGGCCCACGCGGGGCGTGTAGTAGTCATGAGAAATCAACCGCTCGATAGGAAGCACCGGGCGGCGTCTGCTCGTCAGCAATCAGGTGGGATTGGTCTTACAGAGCGCCGCAACAACAATTCAGGTTGTTGCGGCTTACTTGTCTGCTGACTTAAGGCTTCCCATGCTGACGTTCCCAAAACGAAAAAACTGGATACCGCCATTATATGTAATCCCCGCTTGCTTAGCAATGCAGAACGGTGGCCGTCAGCGTTCGAGGCCCCTCTGACGGCCCAACTGCCACGACACCGATCCGCCCTGCACGACGCCCATGACCTCGCGGCCGAGCTGGCGGTCAATGACCGGCCGCCACGGGACAAGGGTAAATTCATGGGATTGCTCGACCACGGCGAACTTGCCGCTCGATAGCTGCACGGTGCCGGTGAACTTGCCGCTGACATTTTCGCCGTCCGTGGCGGCGCGGAACGGCAGTCCCGTGCTCTCGGCCATCTCCGCGCCGACGCGGGCAACCTCTCGCTCGCGCAAGGTGGCGAGAAGGCTGCGCCGATAGAAGATGCGGCCGTTCCGCGCTCGGGTAGCGTCGCCCTGTTCGATGTGATGCTCGCGGCGCTGGTCCATCGCCTCGCGCACCTGTTGGCCGAAGCCGACCGACGCAAGGTCGGCCGTTTCGGCATGGATCAATCGCCGGTCCAGCCATGTCGCGCCGTCTGATCCGATCTGCTTTTCCAGACCGACCGGGGACAGGACGCGCACGCTGGCTTGCCGTTCCCGGCCGGCATCATAGACGGCGGCGCGGCTGACCAGATCATCGGGGATGCTCCATTGGTCGGCGTCGATGCGCTCGACGATGCCGGCGCGGCGCAGCGCCTCCAGTCGGCGGACATGGGCATTGACATAGCCCTCGTAGTCGCCGCTCGGAACGCGGCCCTCGAACTTGGCCTGCTCCAGATGGCGGCTCGGGCGATAGATGCCGTCCTCGGCGATGGCGGTGATGGTGCGGTCGGACGGTCGGGTTGCCACCTCGGCCGGGCCGATCTCGATGACGCTGCCGATGCGGGCATCCTCCAGCCGCTCGGGCGCAATGCCGGCGATGTGGTGTGTCCAGCCGTCGATGCCGTCCACCACGATTGTCAGGTTCTCGCCTAGCTCGTCGGACAGATGTTTATCCACGACGCGGCCAAAGATCGGCGTCTCGGGCACTCCGTCATGGATTTGGAAGCTCATGGGATCGCGTTCGCCGCCCTGCGGGCCGAGTGCCTTCTGTATGGTGCGGATAATGTCGCCGCGCTCGCCCAACTCGCGCAGGGCCGGCTCCATGTCCTTGCTCAGTTCCCAAACCGCAGGCGCGTGTTCGGTCGCCAGCCCCATCTTCTACGTATAGGAAGAATAAACGCCCTTTTCACCCAAGTCCAACAGCTTTGGACCGCAGTTGACTCTTT
>NZ_JTKZ01000080.1:0-3697 GCF_000799035.1 Delftia sp. ZNC0008 | reverse complement strand
GCCGAGGTCTCGCGCCAGGCGGCCATGCGCTTTCGCGGCCAGGCCGTCTGAGGCCGGCGTTCAGCGCAGGCTCAAGGCAGCACCGCCGCCGCACGCGCGGCGGTGATCTGCGCGTCCGCGTCGCGCTGCAGCAGCAGGCGCTGGCGCACCAGGTCCTGGGCCGCCGCCGTGACGGCGCTCACGTAGCCGGCCTGGTCGACATACAGCTCCTCCAGTGACGGCCGCCCGTCACCGGCCGCCAGCCGCGCCGCGCGCGTCTTGTGGAAGGGGATGAAGCTGCCCGTGAGGTTGGACAGGTCCACGATGCCCGGCGTGGCCACGTAGTTGAACTCCATGCTGGTGCCCAGCGGTGCCCGCGCCTCCACGCTGCGGATGCCGGCGCGCGTGAGGCCGGTGGCCGCATCGACCTGGGGCACGAGGATGGCGTAGTCCTTGCCCGTGGCGCGCGGCGGCTGCAGCGTGGCGATGCCGCTTTCGTCCTGCGGCACGTATTGCGGGCCGAAGTCGAGCAGCGCAAAGCCGTTGTGGCGCGCCAGGTAGCGGAACTCGGGGATGGCGGTCTGCACGCCGCCCACGCTCCAGCCCAGGCCCTTCATGGCGGGAAAGACCAGCTTGTCGGGCCGCACCAGGGTGCCGTCGGCCAGCCTGGGCACCTGGCTGGCCGGCGGCTCGGTGCCGCGCACCACCCAGTCCTCCAGCGCGATGAACAGCGCGCGGAAGGTGTCGTTGAAGTGCACCACGGTGCCGGCCGGATAGACATTGCGCGTGGGCGCATAGCCGATGCTGGCCGTGCCGCCTGCGCCGCCGTGCTGCGTGCTGGCGTAGTAGTAGATGCGCGCATTGGCGGGCTGGGCGATGTCGCGCAGGCCGTTGGCATCGGTCAGCACGGGCGAGCCCTGCAGCTGCCAGAACTCCGTGCCCGACAGGCCCAGGAAGAACTTGGGGCAGGTGTTGCTGGCTTCGCAGCGCTTCATCACGCCGCCCTGGCGGCCGCTGACCTCATCGCTGTAGTCCTTGTCCAGGCCACGCGGCGCGGTCTGGCCGAAGGCCGTGTGGTCGGTGCGCAGGCCGCCCCCGCCGCCGGGCACGGCAAAGCGCGTGTTGATGTTGGTCTGGCGCGCGGCCACATGGGCATACATGCCGTCGAAGACCTTGCCGCCATCGAGCGCCTGGTTGAAGCCCAGGTGCAGGAAGGTCTTCATGGCATTGCCCGACTGCGAGGTGCCCTGGCCGATGGTGTGCGTGATGCGCCCGGCCAGCGGATTGGCCTTGCCGTCGGCATCGGCCGCCTTGGCGCGGAAGAAGCTCACCGTGTCGCGCAGCGCCGCCAGGCCCACGCCCATGACCTTGGGGTCCTTGGCCACGTAGACCAGCTCGTAGAGGTACTGCGGATCGAACCCGCCCTTCAGGCAGACATTGGTGGCGCTGGGTGTGCCGGGGAAGGGATTGGCGGCGGCATCGCAGCTGGCGAACTTCCAGTCGCCCGCAGGCACGGTCTGGCGCGCATCGGTTTCGTTGATGCGGCGCGTGAGCGAGTAGCCGGCCTGCGTGTTGTCCAGGCTGGCGGGCTCGTAGGGGGTCATGCTTCCATTGAACACGCCGCCGGGCAGGGTCATGGAGGGCACGGCGGCGGCCGGGACCAGTTCGGTGCGGTAGCTGCCCGTGATGCTGCTGCCGTCCTTGTTGCGGGCCACGGGCACGGTGACCGTCAGGCGCGCGGGCGTGGACTTGGGCACATCGCCCTGCCAGGCCGAGTACAGCAGCACATAGCCGCGCTCCAGGTAGACCGCATCGCCGGGCGTGGCCGTGGGGTTGGGCATGGTCAGGATGTTGCCGCGGTTGGGCGCGTCATAGCGCAGCACGCCGCTGGCCTTGGACATGTCCTTGGGCTTGAGCATGACGAAGTCGGTGCTGTACTCGACCATGCCGCGCGCATTGACGGGCGCCAGCGCCAGGTCCTGGATCACGGCGTTCTTCGGGTCGGCCGGGTTCAGCTCGCCGCGCAGCACGCCGGTGACTTTCTCGTAGGCGCCGACACTGCCGTAGCTGCCGGCAAAGTCCTCGGTGGCGCTGATGCTCAGCTGCATGCGCGGCGCCTGCGAACCGGCGGGCGAGTCACTGCCGCCGCAGGCGGTCAGCAGGCCGGATACGGCCAGGGCAAGGGCCAGGGGATGGGTGGATCTGATGTGCATGTTGTCTCCTTGGGGTCATGGCACAGGCAAGGCTGCGCCCTGGCCGCCGTGCATTGCGGCGGCCTAGGGCGGTTCGGAAAAAAAGGAACGGGAGAGCGGGGGAGCGGGAGAGCGGGGGAGCGGCCTACTCGGGCTGGATGCCGGCGGCCTTGATCACCTGGCCCCACTTCTGGGTCTCGGCGGCCTGGAAGGCGGCCAGTTCCTGCGGTGTGGCCGTCCAGCCCTGGGAGCCGGACATGTCGAAGAAGGACTTGGCGCCCGCGCTGTGCACGGCGTCGGACAGAAGGCGGTTCAGGCGGGCCACCACGGCCTCGGGCGTGCCGGCCGGCGCATAGGCGGCGAACCAGTAGCCCATGTCATAGCCCTTGACGCCGGCTTCCTCCAGCGTGGGCACCTCGGGCAGCTGCGGGCTGCGCTGGGTGGTGGAGTAGCCCAGGGCGCGCAGCTTGCCCGACTTGACCTGGGGCACGCCGGTGGAGGTGTCGGTGATCATCAGGTCGATCTGGCCGCCCAGCAGGTCGGTGATGGCCAGCGGATTGCTCTTGTAGGGCACGTGCATCAGGTCCACGCCGGCCAGCTGCTTGAGCATTTCACCGGCCACGCGGCTGGAGGAGCTGCCGCTGCCGAACGACAGATTGCCCGGCTGCTTCTTCGCCGCCGCCAGCAGGTCGCCCACGTTCCTGTACGGCGCATCGGCGCGCACCACCAGCACCTGGCCGCCCTTGCCCAGCCCGGCCACGGGCGCGAAGTCCTTGACCGCGTCATAGGGCAGCTTCTTGTACAGATGCTGGTTGGCCGCGTGCGTGGTGTTGGTGGTGATCAGCACCGTGTAGCCGTCGGCCGCCGAGCGCGCCACCTGCTGGGCCGCGATCATGCCGCTGGCGCCGCCCTTGTTCTCGACCACCACGGCCTGCTTGGTCGCCGTGGTCACGGCCTGGCCCAGCGCCCGTGCCAGCTGGTCGGTGGCGCTGCCGGCCGCAAACGGCACGACGAAGGTGATGGGCTTGGACGGATAGTCCTGGGCCAGCGCCGGTGCGGTGGCGGCTGCCAGCGCGCAGGCTGCCAGCGCGAGCGCATGGCGGCGGGGGAAGTTGTGCGAAAGGTTCATGTCTGTCTCCTTTGTTGTGATGAATGTGTGACGGGCGGGTCCTGCCGGCTACTCCGGCGCCAGGTGGGGCAGCAGCGAAGCCGGTATGTGGACCTGCATCTGCAGCAGCCAGTACGACAGCGCCTTGCCGTGGCTGTCGAGGTTGAGCGCGTCGTTGACGCCGCCGTCCAGCACCGCGTCCAGCACCCAGTTCATGGCCTGCAGGCGCTGCAGCACGAAGCGCTGCACGCGCGCAGGGCGCCGGGCGGCGAAGTGCGCGGCCACGCGCTCTTCGGTGATCTGCTCCACCAGCACGGGCCAGCAGGCGGCATTCCAGGCGATGAGGCTGATGTTGGAGCGGTTGCCCTTGTCCCCCGTGCGCCCGTGCGCCAGGCGGTACAACGGCACGGTGACGCGG
>NZ_JTKZ01000496.1:0-17354 GCF_000799035.1 Delftia sp. ZNC0008 | reverse complement strand
CCGCGTAGTCCACCAGGGTCTGGAACAGTGCGGCCTGGGGCAGCAGCTGACGGTATTGCTCCAGGCCCAGCGGGCCGAGCACCAGGCGGAACTTGCTTTGCGCATCGGGCACGCGCGAGCCCACGACGGCATCCACTCCCAGGCGCGAGTTGCAGGGGCGGCTTTGCAGCCGGGTCTGCTGCCCGGGTTCCAGCTCCAGGTGGTGCAGGCAGTTTTCTTCCAGCCGCACGGGGATCTGGAAGTAGTGCGACAGGGCCTGGCACAGGCCTTCGGGATTGCGTGTCCAGCGGGTCAGGTGGCCGGCCATGAAGCGCTTGGCGTGGTCGGGCACGTCGTCGCGTGCGCGCTGGCTGGGCAGGCCGGTGCCGATGAAGCTGTCTATGTAGCGGCCGAAGGGGTCCTCGCCGGGGCGGTCCAGCGATGCCGTGGGCTGGGCGTCCGACCAGGCGCGAAACAGCAGCAGCAGCATGCGGTGGTGAAAGATGTCGGAAAAACGCGCCAGCGTGGCGTCGTCATGCTGGCGCAGGCGCTCGCGCACGTATTCGGTGATGTGCGTGGGCAGCGGTCCGTTGGGGCCGTAGAGGCCGAAGTTCCAGACCGTCATGCGCTCGGGCTCGCCGGCGCGCGAGGGCAGGATCTCGGCGATGGTGGCGGGCGCGAAGGCCAGCGACGGGTCCTGGCCCAGGCGCAGCGGTTCGTCCTTGGGGCGCGTGGCCTGGCCCAGGCGCGGCAGGTCGGGGTGGCGCGCCTGCAGGTAGCGCAGGCTGTGCATCAGGTCGAACTGGTAGGGCCTGGCGCTCAGGCGCTGCCAGAACAGGCGCGCCCGAGCGTCCTCGGACGCGTTCGCCTGCACGGTGGGCAGCTCCGGGTCCTGATCGGGCACCGGCTGGGCAAGGGGAGCGTGCGCGGCGTTGCTCATATGCCGGGCCGTTGTCCGGGGCGTGGCGCCCAGTACGCGACGGGGCCGCGCTGGCGAGAGTGCAGCTGCAGCTCGGTGAAGCTGTTGACGCCCACGTGGCGGGCAAAGAACCGCTCCAGCATGTTGGCCAGGGGCCAGGGGCTGACACCGGCCATGGCCGGCTCGTCCACGCTCAGGTGCACGCCCACGCCGCGCCCGTAGACGAGCTGGCGGTGCTGGGGCAGGCGGCGCGTGATGGGCTCGATGCGCATGCCCTGGATGGCGGCGATCTGTCCGGCCAGCTGGTGGTTGCCCAGGTCCAGGTACAGGCGCAGCAGCTCCTGCAGCGTGGCGGCGCCTTCCTCGTCGGACAGGTCGGTCATGGCCAGGTAGTTCAGGCTCAGGTGGGAGATCAGCCGCCAGGTGAGGCCGCCATCGGCCACGGCCGGTATCGGGGCGCTGGGGCCGGCGATGACGCGGGCCCAGTCCACCGGTGCCGACTCCTGAAGGGCAAAGTCGCCGCCCGGCTGGTTGACGCGCATGAGCAGGGGCAGGTCGCGGTTGGTGCACAGGGTATGCATGGACAGCTGCTTGAGCTCGTCGGAGAACGGCGCCTCGCGCTGGTCCACCAGCGAGATGAAGACTTCCGAGCCCAGGTACTGCGTGCGCGGGCCGCTGCGCAGGCTGCGTTCGGAAAACAGCCGGGGCTCGCGCCGCGTGGTGAAGTAGGCCTGCTCGGTGGAGTGCAGGCCGTGAGTGGAGGCGTACAGCGGCGCAAATTCACGGTCCTGCGTCTTGCCTTCGTGGTGGCCGGTGACGGCCTGCACGCCGTAGACCTCGAAGTCCAGCGGCCGCATGCGGTCGGCAACGACGTGGTATTCGTGCACGTTGGAGGCCACGTGCAGGCGGTCCGCCGTGTACTCGAACAGGTTGATGGCCGGAATGCAGTGCATCAGCAGCTTGGCCGCGTCGATCTGCGGCTCCAGCGTGGGCGCGGCGCGGCGCAGCAGCAGCGTGATGCCCACGCCGTCGTGGGCAATGCGGCGCATGCTGCGGGACAGGCCGTTGATCGAGAAGAACCGCTGCCGCGCGGGAAACGCGAAGTACTCGTGCAGCAGCCGGTGGCCCTGGAAGGCGCGGTGCGAATAGGGAATCAGGGCCTGTTCGCTGTCATGGCCCTCGGCGCGCAGCGCATCGGGCGGGAGCACGTCCCAGACCTGGCGCGGGTCCTGCGGGTGGTGGACCACGATGGCCAGCGTCTGCGTGTGGATGAGCTCCTGCAGATGGGAAGCGACGACGTCGCCCGCATGGATGTACACCCACAGCTGGTCCAGCGCCACCTGCATGCACTGCGAGGCATCCAGCGTGGCCAGCTGCAGCCGCAGGTGGCCGCCGGCCTCGCCCAGCTGGGGCACCAGCGCATGGGGCAGGTCCAGCGCCGGGCCGCCCAGGCGGGCCTGGCGTATCTCCAGCGGCCACAGCGTCAGCGGCCCGCCGGTGCGGAAATCGCAGATGGTCTGCTCTTCCTGCACCTTGTGGGTGCGCAGCACGCTGCCCGAGGGCAGGGTGAATCCATCGACCAGGTTGCCTTCCTTGGCACTGGGCTTGAGCTGGACCACCACCATGGATGGCGTGGGCGCCAGGTAATGGGGGCAGACCATTTCCAGCATGCGCTGGGACAGGCGCGGGAACTCCGCGTCCATCTTCAGCTGGATGCGTGCGCTCAGAAAGCTGAAGCCCTCCAGCAGGCGCTCCACATAGGGGTCGGCCACATCGGTGTCGTGCAGCGAAAGACGGCCCGCGACCTTGGGAAAGGCGGCAGCGAACTCGGCGCCCAGCTCGCGCAGATAGGCCAGTTCGCGGTTGTAGTACTCGACGAGGCGGGGATTCATGGTGTGTGTGGCGGCGTCCGGGCTCAGGCCCTGAGGTTTTGCAGCGAGACCTGGCCGGTCTCCAGGTCCAGGCTGGTCTTGAGCAGCAGCTCCAGCGGATAGGGCATGGACCAGAACTGGCAGCGGATCTCGAACTGCAGCGTGTTGTGGTGGTTGAGCTGCTCGGTGGAGGCCAGCAGCGTCACGGCCAGCGTCTTGGGCAGGATGCGCGGCTCGAAGGCCAGGATGCTTTCGCGGATGCTGCGCTCCACATGGCCCCAGTCCAGCTCGGACAGCAGCTGGCCGGCCAGCGGCGGCATGCCGTAGTTGATGACCGAGCGCTGCACATGCTCCAGCCCCTCCATCTCCACGTGGTCCCAGGCATCACGCGCATTGAGCAGCCAGCCCAGGTCGCGCAGCAGGGCCTCGCGCAGGCGGGATTCGTTCACGAAGACCGCATCGGGCCGCTCGGTGCGCAGATGGGGCTCATGGTCGGTCAGCCGGTCCAGCAGGGCGGGCTGCAGCCGGTCCTTGGCTGCGGTCGCCTGGTTCTGGCGCGTGCGCAGCGTGGGCATGGGGTTGAGGGGACTGGGGCGCATGGCTTGCCCTCAGGAACCGGCGGCCGATGCATGCCACGGGCCCAGACACAGCAAGGCAGCCAGCAGCAAGAACGGGCAGCGCAGGGCTTGCGGGGACGTGGGGGCGACTGTTCCGTGCATGGCTTGCTCCGTCATCGCGTGGCGGTGTCCAGCGCCAGCTGGCGCACCTGCAGCATGGGAAAGTCCTCGGAGTCGGTGACCCAGGTGCGCTGGCCGTGGCCGGCCACGTGGCCCGAGGATTCGTCAGGATCGGAGGAGGCTGCATCCAGCGGGCTCCACTGCGTGCGGCGCGACATGCGGACGGCGTCGTCATCGCCGGGCGCGAGCGGATAGCGCGCGGGCATGAAGCCCTGCAGTGCGCCGCCCTCGCGCAGCGTGACCTCGCAGGGCAGCCAGATCAGGTCGCGCAGGTCCTGCACGGGCTCGAAGCCGATCTGTGCAATGGCGTCGAAGGGCAGCCAGTAGTAGCTGCCGTGGGCCAGCAGCTCGCAGACGGGGCCCAGGCGGGTATCGCTGTCGGCCAGCCATTCGAAGCGGTGCTCGCCCATGTGGCCTGCGGTGGCGGGCGCCTCGTCCAGGGCGCGGGCGCGCAGGTCCTGGGCGGCAGCGCCTTCGTGGGCCAGCGCGTCGATCAGGCAGGCCAGCCATTGCGCGGGCTCGCCCATGAGAAAAGGCTTTTTCTTGCCGGCGAAGACCTCGGCGCGCAGCACTTCGCAGCGGATGGCCTCGCGGTAGGCGCGCGCCATGGGCTCGCACGCCGGGTCGAGCTGGGCGCACAGCTGCAGCTGCTCCAGTGCCTTTTGCCATTCGCCCAGCACGCACAGCAACTGGAAGTAGTAGATGCGCAGGGGCGCCGAAGCCGGGGCCTGGCGGATCTGGTCCTTCAGGGCCTTGAGTTGCTCGTCCAGGGAAAGCTGTGAGGTGAAGCTGGGCAGGGGCATGGTGAAACGCAGGAAAAAGAGAGGGGCGGGGTGCGGCTGCGCCCCGGTCAGTCGTCGTAGGAGCGGCAGCCCCAGCGCACGGCGTCGGGCGCCTCGCCAGCCACATGGCCGATGACGATGCGCGGTGGCGTCTCGTCCAGGCCCTTTCTGAGCGGCATGGCGCGTGCGTACTGGGCGGGCAGCTCGCCAAAGCCTTCAAGATCCCAGCTGCTGCGCGCCTGCGGCCGGGCCTTGGTGCGCTGGACCAGCGCCTGCAGGCTGCCCGTGGCGCGCGCCGCGACAATGCTGCCGCTGCCGCCGCGCACGGTGATGGAGGACACCTGCGTGCCATCGATCTCCAGCGGCGTGGCAAACAGGTAGAGCAGGTCCAGGCTTTCGCCGGGCGCGCGGTCCACCACGGTCACGCCCTGCGCGCGCAGGCGCTGGGCCAGCGCTTCGTCGCGGCCATCGGGAAACTCGATGCGGCAATGCAGTGCGTCGGTGAACAGGGTGGTGATGTCCGCTGCCGCTGCCGCCGTCGTTGTCGTGGCGGGGGCGGCTTGCACCGTGGCGCAGGCCGTGCCGGCCAGCAGCAGGGTGAAGAAGGTTTTGGAACAGGCGTTCATGGCGTGGCTCAATGGGCGCATCAGGCGCATCAGGGATGGCGGTAGATCTTGAAAGCGGGCTTGTGGGTGCGGTAGCCGGGGCCTGCCCAGAAACCGTTCTGCTTGAAGTCCGAGATCCAGACGCTTCCGTCGAACATCTGCATGTGGCCGGCGGGCGATGAGGTGAAGCCCTGCATCACCGCCACATCGCCTTTCTTGTAGCCACCTTCGGGCATGGCGTCGTAGCGTGTGAAGCCGGCGGCCACCAGGCTGGTGCCGTAGTCCTTGGCATCACGCGTGCGCTGCAGTGCGATGCCGCCAGCGCCGATCGCATCGCGCACATAGCGCGCGCAGTAGCCGGCCGAACTGGCGCGGGCATTGGTCTGCAGGGTGGCGACGGCGTTGTCTACATTCCAGGGCATGAAAAGCCTCTCTGAGTTGGGTCCTGGAGGGGAAAGCTTCTCCAGGCCTGTTTCTTGTTATGGGGCCTGGCCCTGGTGCGAGCGTGTCGGCACCAGGAGCCAGGTGGGCGGACAGTCTTACTTCGCGCCCTGCTTCACGGAAGGCAGCTTGGACACCAGGCGCAGCGACACCGTCAGGCCTTCCAGCTGGTAGTGGGGGCGCAGGAAGAACTTGGAGGTGTAGTAGCCGGGGTTGCCCTCGACTTCCTGCACCTGCACCTCGGCGGCGGCCAGGGGCTTGCGGGCCTTGGTTTCCTGCGAGGAGTTGGCCGGGTCGCCGTCCACGTAGTTCATGATCCAGTCGTTGAGCCAGCGCTCCATGTCGGTGCGCTCGCGGAAGGAGCCGATCTTGTCGCGCACGATGCACTTGAGGTAGTGCGCGAAGCGGCAGCAGGCGAACATGTAGGGCAGGCGCGCCGACAGGTTGGCATTGGCCGTGGCGTCGGAGTCGTAGTACTCGGCGGGCTTGGCCAGCGACTGGGCGCCGATGAAGGCGGCCACGTCCGAGTTCTTGCGGTGCACCAGGGGCATGAAGCCGTTCTTGGCGAGCTCGGCCTCGCGGCGGTCGCTGATGGCGATTTCCGTGGGGCACTTCATGTCCACGCCGCCATCGTCGGTGGGGAAGGTGTGGGCCGGCAGGTTGTCCACCGCGCCGCCCGATTCCACGCCGCGGATGGAGGTGCACCAGCCGTAGTACTTGAACGAGCGGTTGATGTTGACCGCCATGGCGTAGGCCGAGTTGGCCCAGCAGTACTTGCCGTGGTCGCCGCTGTCGGTTTCTTCCTCGAAATCGAATTCATCGACCGGGTTGGTGCGCGCGCCGTAGGGCAGGCGTGCCAGGAAGCGGGGCATGGCCAGGCCGATGTACTTGGCGTCGTCGGACTCGCGCAGGCTGCGCCAGGCGGCGTACTCGGTGTTGGTGAAGATCTTGGTCAGGTCGCGCGGGTTGGCCAGCTCCTGCCAGGATTCCATCTGCATGATGGCGGGCGCCGCGCCCGAGATGAAGGGGCAGTGGGCCGCGGCAGCCACCTTGGCCATTTCACCGAGCAGCTCCACGTCCGGCGGGCTGTGGTCGAAGTGATAGTCGCCCACCAGGCAGCCGAAGGGCTCGCCGCCGAACTGGCCGTACTCCTCTTCGTACACCTTCTTGAAGACGGGGCTCTGGTCCCAGCCCACGCCCTTGAAGCGGCGCATGTTGCGGTGCAGCTCCTTCTTGGAGATGTTCATGACGCGGATCTTGAGCATCTCGTCCACCTCGGTGTTGGTCACCAGGTGGTGCAGGCCGCGCCAGGCGCCTTCGAGCTTCTGGTAGTCGTCGTGGTGGATGATGCGGTTGATCTGCTCGGACAGCTTGCGGTCGATCTCGGCAATGATGGCCTGCACCGTCTGGTAGGCATCGTTGGACAAGGTGATCGCCGAGCCCAGCGCCTGCTGGGCCAGTGTCTGCACGGCCGCTTCCACGGCTTCGCGGGCCTGCTCGGTCTTGGGCTTGAATTCCTTTTGCAGCAGGTTGCCGAATTCGCTGTCGGCCAGCGCCTGGGTCGATTGTTCGAGTTGGGTTGCGGTATTCATGACGTGCTTGCCTTCCTGATGTGCTGCCTCAAGCCTCGGACGCAGGGCCGGAGGCCTGCGGCTGCGTGATGTTGGGCGCGGCTGCCAGCGACTTGAGCAGCGCAGGGTCCTTGAGCACCTTGCCGATCAGCTCTTCGGCACCCTGCTTGCCGTCCATGTAGGACAGCAGGTTGTGCAGCTGGGTGCGTGCCTCCAGCAGCGAGTTGAGCGCGCCCACGCGCCGCGCGATGGCAGCGGGCGAGAAGTCCTCCATGCTCTCGAAGCTCAGGTCGATGTTGAGCTTTCCCTCGCCCGTCAGCGTGTTGTCCACCTGGAAGGCGACGCGGGGCTTGATGGACTTCATGCGCGCATCGAAGTTGTCGATGTCGATCTCCAGGAACTTGCGGTCGGCGATCTCGGGCAGCGGATCGACGGGCTTGCCCGACAGATCGGCCAGCACGCCCATCACGAAGGGGATCTGCACCTTCTTTTCCGAACCGTAGATCTCGACGTCGTACTCGATCTGCACGCGCGGCGCACGGTTGCGCGCGATGAATTTCTGACCACTCTTGCCGGTTTTGGTGAGCGACATGCGGGTGTTCCTTTCAAGAAAAAAATGGGTCGCAGAAGTAGAAAGCCTGGAGTCCCGCCTTGCGGCGGACCGAAGGGCTGAGGGCGCAAGAGGCCGTGTGGAAACAGGTGGATGGGGTGGGCGTCATGGGGCAGCCGGCTCCTTGAAGTCGAAGTCCGGGTCCAGCAGATCCGTGCATTCCTCGCAGTAGAGATAGGCGATGGATCGCTTGTTCTCCGCAGTCCCCCAGCCAGTGCCGCTGTCGATGGTCAGCTCGACTTGACGGCCGCCTTTGAAGCGGACAGCGGCGCTGGCACTGCAACTGCCGATTTCATAGCCCTGCGCATAGTTGTATTGGATGCTGGGCTTGGCATGGCGCAGGAAATAGCGAACGCGCTTTTCATCAATGCGCAGCCGGCTGCAGCTGATGTTCGGGTCTTCGCTTTTGACGGCCCCTTTGCGGATCGTGATGCGCTCGATGGGCGAGGTCGCTGCAAAGGGCGCGTCCGCAAAAGCTGGGACTGCGAGGCAGCAGATGGCGATGGCACACCACTTCATGGCCATGTCGCAGTCTCCGCTTCCGTCACGTTCTTGTAGCTGACAGCAGGATGGCGATGAATCTCAGTGGAGGGTATCTGCAGGCTGCTCTTCAGCTCCTCCAACAGATAGCTCAGCGCACCTTGCTGCGGGCCATTTACCGCTTCATATACAGCGTTGTTATTTATGAAAACCTGCTGTTGCCGCTGCGTGAGATTAGGGGGCATCTTTTTATCCGTCGGCAGCGAGGCAATGCCGACTATCTCGATGCCGATACTGTCTTGGTTTGACGGATAGCGTTCTGGAACGCTTTTTGTCATTTCGATGCGATGAATCTCTTCATAGTCGCTCTTGCGAAACCGCTTTATCTCAGCCGCTGTGCACCTGAGCTCGGCAATGCATCGTGCCCTGACATTGCCGACATGGTTGGTCCGCCGGTACAGCGAGGCTGTCTGGTAGATCGTGCCCTGCTTGCTGATGAGAAAGTGGGCCCCGTTGGCTCCGCGTACCTGGTAGCTGTTAAAGACAGCCTGCTCGGTGGAGGAGCCCGTCTGGTGCACGATGATTCCCCTGACGGTCGGCATCTGGGCTCGCTCGATGGCCGTGGTGCGCCTAACCAGAATGCGTGCGTTATTGATCACCATTCCGTCCTTGTCGATTTCCAGCATTGCATCAATCCTTTCTGCCAATGGGTGCTTCGTTCCTGAAGACGGGGGTCATGCCTGGTTGTCCTGCAGGTGGGCGCCCGTGATCACTTCCACCTGGGCCAGGCTGTCGGGCGACAGTTCGCGCAGGATGTCCATGAAGCCCATGCGCATGAACCGGGCGGCGCGGCGGATGAGCAGGGGGGCGGGGTTGGAGGGCTCGGTGCGCTCCACGAAGGCGGCGATCTCCAGCAACTGTGCAATCGCCTGTTCGCGGCTGCGGGCCGGGGTATGGGGAGTGCCGGGCGCGGGCTGGGCTGCCAGGCCGTCGCCGGTGCCGACCTGTGCGGCCGGCTCGGTTTCGGCGGCCGTGTCGGCGTCGCCTGTGGACTGGGGCTGCCATTGCTTGAGGGCGAGCAGCAGCTGGCGCAGGCCGTCGAGCTCGGGCTGCTGGTGGCTGGGCAGGTGCTGTTCGCAGCAGGCGCAGATCCGGTCGAGTTCCTGCAGCGCGGGGGTGACGGCCAGCAGGGTTTCGTGGCCCTCGGCATGTGCGCGGGCCGAGGCCATGC
Organism: Delftia sp. ZNC0008; assembly: GCF_000799035.1. Lineage (NCBI taxonomy): Bacteria > Pseudomonadati > Pseudomonadota > Betaproteobacteria > Burkholderiales > Comamonadaceae > Delftia > Delftia sp. ZNC0008. The sequence continues at coordinate 8,128 of NZ_JTKZ01000496.1, read as the reverse complement.
GCAGCTCGTCGGCGGTCAGGTGCGGCAGGTCCTCGGGCACGTTGCCCTTGGCCATCAGTTCGGCGTCGCGCACGCTGATCTGGCCCAGGGCGCCGCGCAGGAAGTCGGCGTTGCGCAGGTCGCGCACAAAGCCCGTCACGTCCGACAGGGTGCCCAGGGCGTTCATGCGCATGAAGTAGTCGTCGCCGTCCTCGGGTAGGGGGTGGACATGCTCCCAGTGGCGCTCCAGCAGGGCGGCGCACAGCTGCAGGCCCTGCAGCGTGCCGGGCAGGCCGTGCAGGATGGTCCAGGCACGGCACAGCAGCACGGCCACGCGCAGGTCCTTGGTGCGCTGCATCAGGGCCGAGGCCTGGCGCTCCACGTCGCGCCAGTCCGGTGGCTCGGCGGGGATGACGGTGTCGCCGAACTGCTGTTCGACCTTGCCCTGGGCAGCGCTTTCCATGGACTGGAAGTCGTTGTCATAGGTGAGGTCCGGGCCGCAGGGGGGCTCGGCGGCGGTCTCGGTCAGCAGGTCCTGGATATTGGCCATGGGCGGGATTCGATGTGGCTTGGGGTTTGGTGTGCAGGGGCAGTGCGCTCTGTGCGGGTTCAGGCGCCCTTGAACAGGCGGGTGAACAGGCGGCGGTGCAGCACTTCGTGCTGGACCACCTCGTCATGGGCGTGGCGCGGCGTGGCCGAGATCCACCAGACGGAGGTGGTGGAGCCCGGGCGCATGCAGGCGCGCCAGTCCATGCGCGGCAGGCGCGCGGCGTTGCCTTGCGAGGCGCCCATGTCAAGGTCGGCCAGCAGGCTGTGGATGGAGGTGCTGTCCGGCGCGCTGCGCTCCTGCTGGAACGGCCATTGCAGGGTGGCCAGCCGCTCGTCGAGCTGCTGGGCCGACAGGGGCAGGCGCCGCGCGTCGATGAGCGCATCGCGTGCGCCGCTCAGAAAGCGTTCGATGTCCTGGTCCGACGCCGGCATGCCGGAGCTGCCGTCCACCGTGGCCATGATGGCCAGCGGAAAGAGCCTGCCGATGCGGTCCGAGCTGGGGCCGATCACGCCCACCATGGACTGGCCCAGGATGGAGGCAGGGCACAGGAAGAACCACAGCGGCGAGTGCACGAAGCGCGTGGACCAGCCGTCGGCCGCATCGCTGCGCAACTGGTCCATGCCGTTGCGCAGCCATTCGTCCCAGCGCATGGTCAGTGCGTGGGGCATGCGCCGGCCGACGAAATCGCCCTGGCTGGGCAGCTTGCCCCACCAGGCGGCGCAGGGCCGCTGGACAGTCATGGCGTTCACAGCCGGTCCGGACATTCGAATTCCTCCATGGCCTTGAGCCGGAATGGGTTGAGAACGCTGCTGGTGGTGACTTCCATGCGCAGCTTGCGCCCGTCGATGGTGAAGATGGCCGTGAAGCGCTCGGGCGAGTTGCCCGGCAGGATCTGGGCGCGGTCGAACAGGCGGTGCAGGGCCCAGGGGCCTTCGGTCACGATGCCGGTGTTCTGCGCGCCGGCCGCCGTGATCTGCAGCCGGGCCTGGCCGGTGCCGCGCGTGCCGGGCCAGGAGACGGCCTTGGGGATCTGCGGGCCGTGCTGGTAGCGCACGATCTCGCCGTCCACGTCCAGCACCATCTGGGAGATGGAGGCGTCCATGTCCAGCGGCTTGATCTCCAGCCGGATGCCGGGCGTGTTGCCGCCTGCGCGGAAGAACACGTCGCGGATGGAGGCCGCGCGCTGGAAGGCGGCCAGCGAGGCAGAGCCCCCCACCGGCGTGCCGTCCACACCCTGCTTGAAGGTCCAGGGCACGGTGGAGATGTCCACCATGGTCTGCAGCTGGGTGCGGAAGAACTCGTCCATGGTGCCGCCCGTGGCGAACAGGCGGGCGAAGTCGTCCGTGGTCACGTCGCGCGTGGCGCTGCGCGTGAAGGGGTAGCGGCCCAGGATGGCGCGGCGGCAGAAGTCGCCGATGGTGGCGTTGAGGTTGCCGCCCAGCGTGCTGCGCACGCTGCTTCCCACGAAGGACGAGGTGGAGGTGGCCAGGGCCTCGTACATGCTGTTGAGCGGAGGCGGCACGCGCTTGGCCTCCGAGCGCACCTTCTCCAGCGTGCCGCTCAGCGAGGGAGGCACGCCGCCGCCCTGGATCACCTGCTGGCGCGCCGAGGCGATGACGGCCGCCGCCTCGTTGAGCACCTGCAGGCTGGCGGTGATGGGCGCCGGGCCCGAGCCGTTGCTGGTGGCAAGGCGCCGGTATTCGCGGAAGCGGAAGTCCACGATGTCGGCCTCCAGCGTGCCCGTGGCCAGCATGCCGCCCACGTTCAGCGGCTTGCCGGTCAGGCGGCTGAGCTGGTGCTGTTCCTCGCGGATGCGCTGCAGTTTCTCGCCCAGCCAGCTGCTGGTGCTGCCCGAGCTGCCGCCTTCCTGCTGGTCCGGGCGGCGGGCCAGCGTGGTCTCGCGGGCCACGGCGCGGATGAACTGCTCCAGGCTGGAGTTGGCGGACGAGTACAGGCGGGCCTGCTCGCCGGCCTGCTCCAGCGAGGCCGTACGTATGGGGCGGATGTCGGCCAGGAAGGTTTCCCACAGGCGCGCGTACTCCATCAGGTACAGGCGCTTGACCTCGTTGGCCAGTTGGCCCGTGAGCACTTCCTGGGCCACGCTGCGCCGGCCTTCGGCCTGGCCCAGCACCCAGGTTTCCTCCTTGGCCAGCAAGGTGGTGACCTTGGGCAGCTCGTGCAGGAAGAGGCCGTGGTAGCCGTCATAGGTGAACAGGCCGCTGATGCCCTGGGTGAGCGGCTTGCCGCTGGCACGCGCAAAGACCTGGGGCGCCTCGGGACCGCTGGCACGCACCACGCTGAAGTCGGGCGGCAGCTTGTCGCCGGTGTTCAGCAGCTGCTTGAGGCGGCTGTAGGCACGCTGGGCGGGCGACATCTGGGCCAGGCGCTGGCGCACTTCGGCGACCAGGTTGGCGTCGATGGGCTGGGCGGAGACCACCACGCGGCCGTCGATGAGGCGGTCCAGGTGCTCGGACAGCTGGTCCACCAGGCCGGCCTGCACCAGATGCTGGGGCAGGGTGTTTTCCCAATCGCTGCGCAGCCAGGCCTTGACGAAGGTGGCGTCGAAGTGGTCGGGCTCGTAGAGCATGAGATAGGCCTTGAGCGTTTCGTAGCTGGCCTCGGGGCTGCCGGTGCTGACCTGGCGCAGCGAGCGCGCGACATGGCTGCTCAGGCGCGGCAGCCAGGCGTCTTCCAGCAGGCGCAGGTAGGTGGCGTGGGCGGCCGTCTGCACCTTGGGCACCTGCAGCAGGCCCCAGCGCCAGCCCAGCGGGGCCGATTCCTCGAAGCGGCTGCTCTGCGCCACGCGCGCCGCGTGGTTGAGCATGGGCACCAGGGCGACCACGTTGTCGGGATCGGTGGCCTTGGATTCCTCCACGGCCTGGCGCAGCGTGCCGGCGTTGTCGGCCACTTCGTTCAGGTAGCGCTGGTTGTTCTCGTAGCTCAGCGTCCAGGCCAGGGCCGCGCCGCCCAGGGCCAGCAGCAGGGCGCACAGGCCGGCGGCCTGCATCAGGCGCAGCTGGCGCTCTTTCTTGGCGTTGCGCCCGGTCAGGCCGGACTCGTTGAACATCACGTCCTTGAACAGCGACTCCAGGAAGTAGCTGCGGCCCTGCTGCGGCACGGCATCGGCCGGCAGGCGGCCGCGCAGCGCAAAGCGGCGCGACAGGGCCGACATCACGCGGTCGAAGGGCATGCCCTCCTGCGTGCCGCTGGTGAAGTAGACGCCGCGCAGCAGCGGCTTTTCCTTGAAGCGCGATGCGGAGAACGCCGCATCCAGCGTGTCGCGCACCACGTCCTTGAGGCCGGAAAACTGCTGGGGCAGGGCGTAGAGCAGGCTGCGGCGCGCAAGATCAGGCTCGGTCATCAGCCGCTGGGGCAGCAGGCGGTTGATCTGGGCGACAAGGGCGTCGAACTCCTCCATGTACAGGGCGCTGGCGGCCTGCGGGTCGCTCGCGGGCGAGCGCTGGGTCTTTTCGTCATAGGGGTAGGTGAAGCCCCAGACCTGGGCGCGCTCCTCGCGGCTCATGGCGCCGAAGAACTCGTTGAAGCCCGCCAGCAGGTCGCTCTTGGTGACCAGCACGTAGACGGGGAAGCGGATGGTCAGCTCCTCGCACAGCTCGCTCAGGCGCAGGCCGATCAGCTGGGCCAGCTGGGCGCGCTCGGCGTCGCCGGCACTGAGCAGCTCCTGCACGCTGAGCGTGACGATGACGCCGTTGACGGGCTGGCGTCCGCGAAAGCGCCTGAGCAGCTGCATGAAGCCCTTCCAGGCAGCCTTGTCCTGCTCCGCATCGCTTTCCTGGGTGGTGTAGCGGCCGGCCGTGTCCAGCAGCACGGCCTGGTCGGTGAACCACCAGTCGCAGTTGCGCGTGCCGCCCATGCCGGGGATGGCGCGCTTGCCGAACTGGGCCGCCAGCGGGAAGTCCAGCCCCGAGTTGATCAGGGCCGTGGTCTTGCCCGAACCCGGCGAGCCGATGATCAGGTACCAGGGCAACTGGTAGATGTAGCGCTTGTTCCAGCGCCCGAACAGGCCGCCTTCGGTCTGGCCGAAGCGGGTCTTGCTCAGCGTGTCCAGGGCTTCCTTGAAGCGCGACTCCAGCTCGGCCACTTCCTCGGAGCCGGCGGCGGGCGTGCCGTCCGCCTCGCGCGGCGAGGTCAGGCGGGCCAAGCCGGTCATGAGGTGCTCGTTCATGCGCTGTGCGCGCCACCATTTCAGCAGCAGGCGCAGGAACCAGAGGATGAACAGGCCGGCGATCAACCACCAGCGCACGGTGGGGCTGCCCAGCGGCTGGTAGGGCTGGATGAAGACGAGGGGGCCGACGAACCAGATGAGCAGGCTCAGGGCCACCAGGCCCAGAAGCTCCAGCATGTAGCGGTTGAACAGCCATGAGGCGATGCGACGGATCATGGGGGTCAGTTCCTGGTCTCGGGTGCGGCAGGCAGGGCCTGCAGTTGCTGGTCACGCTGCTGGGGCGCGACCAGCAGGACGATTTCCACCCGCCGGTTCAGCGCCCGGCCTTCGGCCGTGTTGTTGGGGGCGACGGGGTCGCTGTCGGCACGGCCCTCGGCATGCAGGCGCTGGCGGTCGCGCAGCGAGCCGCCCAGCATCTGGGACACGGCCTGGGCGCGCTCCTGCGACAGGTTCCAGTTGGAGGGGAAGCGTGCCGTGCGTATGGGCAGGTTGTCGGTGTAGCCATTGACGATGACCTTGCCCGGCACTTCGTCCAGCGCCGCGGCCACGCGGTGGATGACCTGCACGTAGCGGGGCTTGACGACGGTGGCAGCCGGGTCGAACAGGCCGTCGCCGCGCAGGATGACGGTGCTGCGGTCGGCTTCGTCGCGCACGCTGACCAGGCCTTCGCGGATTTCGGGCTCCAGGAACTGGCGCAGCCGCGGCTTGATGGTGGCCACGGTGGCAGCCGCCGAGGTGCGCGGGAACCGGATCTCGTTGATGGCGGCGAACAGATCGTCCGAGCTGTTGGACAGCCGGTAGCTGAACCACAGGTAGATGAAGAACGCCAGCAGCAGCGTGATGGCTGCCGCCACCCACAGCGGCACCATGGCCCAGGGCGGCGAGGCCAGGCGCTGCACGCCGCGCCAGTGCACGGACAGCAGGCTGCTGCGGTCGCCGCGCGTCGATTCGATGAGCTGCAGCAGGCGCGCCTTGAGCGTCTCCAGCTGGGCGCGGCCGTTGTCGATCACGCGGTAGCGGCCTTCGAAGCCCAGCATCACGCAGTAGTACAGCAGCTCGATGAGGTCGATGTGCTGGTGCGGCGTCTGCACCAGCCGGGCCAGCAGCTGGAAGAACTTCTCGCCGCCCCAGGTTTCGTTGTGCAGGGCCACGAGCAGGCTGTAGTGAGGCCAGATACCTGCGCTGCCCCAGGGCGTCTGGGCGGCGGTTTCGTCGAGCACGGTGCAGATGCAGTAGCGCGCGCCGATGATGGTTTCCATGGGCACGCCGCTGGCGCCGGCACGCTGCTCGAACTCGCGTATGTGTTCGAGCAGCAGCTGCTGCAGCGCGCGCGGGTCTTCGTTGGTGACCATGGCGCGGATCTGGGGGATGAGGTTCAGCAGCTGGTTGGCGGCGGCCACCAGCGGGTTGCCGCCGCTGACCACGTCGGGCAGGTTGGAGCGCAGCGGCTCCTGACCGGCAGGCGCGGTTGCGCCGCTGGCTGCGCCTTCGGCTCGGCCCGCGTCGCCGTCTCTCCCCCAGGGCATTTGGTGGCTGATGTTGGAACTGTTCATGTCGGAAGATGCGTCGCGCCGTCAGCGGCGGATGGCCCAGAACTCCAGCTGCAGGTCGGGGAATTCACCGGAGACGTGCATGGCAAGGCCGCCGGAGCTTTGCAGCTGGTTCCACAGATCGTGCGTGGTGTCCACCTCGAAATAGTTGTAGCCCGCGTGGTAGGGGATCTCGCGCGGGGCGATGGGCAGCGGCCGCAGCGTGACGCCGGGCAGGTGCAGGTTCACCAGGTCGCGTATGCGCTCCACCGGGCCCAGCTTGGTCTGGGTGGGGAAGTGGGTACGCAGGAATTCCGGCGTGGTCTGGGCATGGGCGGCCAGCACGAAGTCGCAGGTGGTCAGCAGCTCGGTGGACGGGATCAGCGCCACGCGCACGCCGTATTGGCGGTCGTGCAGCGGGATCTGGATGGCGTTTTGCTCCAGCACCGAGGACAGGCTGCGCCGCAGCTCCAGCATCAGTGGCGGAAAGCTGCGCCGCAGGTCGTCGTGGTCATAGACGGGCAGCACCTCGGGGCGGCGGCGCTCGTGGTCGAAGGTGGTCAGCTCGGCGGCCAGGCGCAGCAGTTCCTCGAACAGGCGCTCGGGATGGATGCTGCCGGTGCGCACCCAGTGCTGGGCGGCGCCCGTCCAGTGGTTGATGAGCTGCAGCAGCAGGAAGTCGCCGACCTCGCCGATGCCGCCGCGCTCGGGCTGGATCATGCGCTGGGCCAGAACCTCGCCGCGCTGGCGCAGCAGGCCGTGGATTTCCTTGCAGAAGGTATTGAGCACCGAGCTGGGCCCGTTGTTGACCACGGTGGGAATGAAGCCGGGCTCCAGCAGCACGCCTCCGCTGGCCTGGCGCTCGACCACATGGGCCACGGGCAGGCTGACCCAGCCTTCGGTCAGCTCGTGGGCGGGGCGCAGGCTCAGGCGCAGCCGGCCCAGCTGCACCTCGGCGGGCTGGGCGCCCACGTCGTTGCTGTCCGCCACTTCGGTCACGTCACTGAGATAGCGCGCGGGGCTTTGCGTGCCTTCACCAAAGGTGACCTCGCTGCCCGACAGGCGGCGCAGCGGCAGGGCCAGGTGCACCACCACGTCCTTGAGGTCCTTGCCGATGTCCAGCGGGGTGGGCGCCTCGTCGTCGCCCGGCAGCTGGAACGGCGTGCCGTCGGGCAGCACGCCGTGTGCCGAGCGTATGCCCAGCTTGCCCATGCGCAGCAGATCGGTGTCCAGCTCCAGTTCCGAGAAGCCCCAGAAAAAGGGCTGTCCCGGCAGGCTGCGCGACTGCAGTTGCCGGAACAGGAAGCGCTCCTGCTGCTGGAAGTGCTGGGGCCGAAGGAACATGCCTTCGGCCCAGATGACTTTGCGTTGCCAGACCATGGTGGATAGATGTGCGTTTATTGGGATGCGGGTTGGATGCGCACGGTGACCTCCTCGCGGGTCAGGTGCACCTGGTAGCGCACGGGCTGCAGCTTTTCGGTGGAGCCCATGCCCCACCACCGCCTGCGCAGCTCCACGGAGTTGGGCGCGGCGGCCGAGGCGCGCCAGGTGCTGCGCTCCAGATCGCGGTAGGCGGCGAACAGGCCGAAGGCGCGCACATCGGGGTTGCCCTTGCGCTCAATCACCTGGCGTTGGCCGGGCGCGATCAGGAATTCCTCGCGCCGCACGAAGTCGCTGCCCAGCTGGCCGTCGTCCTTGTCCTGCAGGTCGAAGAAGCCGGCGCGGTCGAAGGCGGCGGAGGCGCGCAGCTCGTAGATGCGCAGCAGCACGGGCTTGGGGATGCCTTCGCGGTCGGGGTTGATGTCCATGTCGGCCACCACCTCGAACACGGCGGCGGGCACGGCCGTGGGCGCCACTTCAGGCGCGCGGCTCAGGGGATTGAGG
>NZ_JTKZ01000316.1:0-1176 GCF_000799035.1 Delftia sp. ZNC0008 | reverse complement strand
TACGTGGTGGAGCTGTCGCAGGACAGCTTTGCATCGGTAGCCTCCACGGCCGTGGCCCTGGGCAACAGCCAGGCGCTGGAAGGCCTGCAGCCCGGCAGCTATACGCTGCGCGTGCGCGCCGTCAACGGCCTCGGCGGGAGCACGGCTGCAGTGAGCGTGCCTTTCATTGCCTCGGCCCCGCCGACGGCCTCGCTGCCCGAACTGACCGCGTTTTCCGGCGTGGTCGGCGACGCCAACGACCCCCTTGCCTCGGCAGGCATCGGCTTCACGGTGCAGGATGCGGGGGGCGCTGGCGGCGTACAGGTCACTGCGCGTTCGAGCAACCAGGCCGTGGTGGCCGACGCCGGCCTGGCCGCGTCCAACCAGGCCGGCAACGCCGTGCTCAGGATCACGCCCACGGGCGTGGGCTATGCCGACATCACCGTCACGCTGACCAACGCGGGCGGCGCCTCCGTCAGCCGCACCATCAAGTACGCGGCCTCGGCCAACACCGCAGCCAACACCAGCCCGCGCTGGCTGGCCGGGCGCTCGGACGCATCGACGGCCATCGTCATCGATGCCGCCACCATGCTGGTGGGCGACGACGAGGCGCCCGCCCAGGATGCCTCGGGCAATGCGCTGCCGGCCGGCAACTCCTTCTCGGCCTATGGCCCGGCCGGCGGGCTGCCCATCAAGCCGCTGATGCTGGACAGGACCGCCCTGGGCCTGGCCGATGCCGCCGCCTGCACCGCCCCCGGCCTCACGGGCCTGGACAGCTGCAAGAGCGACGAGGAAATGGACATCGAGGCCAGCTTTGCCCTGGGCAGCCGCGTGTACGTGGCGGGCTCGCACTCCAACAACAAGAGCGGCAAGTCGCGCACCGACCGCTGGCGCCTGGCTGCGATGGATGTGACCGGCTCCGGCGCCTCCACGGCGCTGACCGCCAGTGGCTACTACCGCTGGCTGCGCGAGGACCTGCGCAGCTGGGACGCGGCCGCGCATGACGGCCTTGCCGCCAACTACCTGGGCCTGGTGGCCAGCTCGGACGGCGGCGCCACCAAGGCGCCCGAGGCCGAGACGATGAGCGGCTTTTCCATCGAAGGCATGTCCACCAGCCCCGACAACGGCGCCGCATGGCTGGGCTTTCGCGCGCCGCTGGTGCCGGCGCCGGGCGCGCCCGCCGTCACGGCCACGCGG
>NZ_JTKZ01000170.1:0-10429 GCF_000799035.1 Delftia sp. ZNC0008 | reverse complement strand
CCGCGTAGCCAGGGCACCTGGGTGATCACCAGCTTTGGCGTGGCCAACGCCATCTCGGTGCCGCTCACGGGCTGGCTCACCCAGCGCTTCGGCGCCGTGCGCCTGTTCACCATGAGCGTGCTGCTGTTCGTGCTGACGTCCTGGCTGTGCGGCTTTGCCTCGTCGCTGGAGACGCTGGTGCTGTTCCGCGTGCTCCAGGGCCTGGTTGCCGGCCCCATGATCCCGCTGTCGCAGACGCTGCTGCTGTCCAGCTATCCCCCGGCCAAGGCCGGGGTGGCCCTGGCGCTGTGGGGAATGACCACCCTGGTGGCCCCCGTGGTCGGCCCGCTGCTGGGCGGCTGGATCACGGACAACATCTCCTGGCCCTGGATCTTCTATATCAATGTGCCGGTGGGCCTGCTGTCGGCCCTGATGACCTGGAGCATCTACCGCAGCCGCGAGACCCCCACGCGCAAGCTGCCCATCGACTCCGTGGGCCTGGCCCTGCTGGTGCTGTGGGTGGGCGCGCTGCAGCTGATGCTGGACAAGGGCAAGGAGCTGGACTGGTTCGCCTCGGGCGAGATCATCACGCTGTGCGTGCTGGCCATCGTGAGCTTCGTGGTCTTCCTGGTCTGGGAGCTGACGGATGCGCACCCGGTGGTGGACCTGCGCCTGTTCATGCGCCGCAATTTCGCGGCCGGCACAGTGGCGCTGTCGATTGCCTACGGCCTGTTCTTCGGCAACGTGGTGCTGCTGCCCCTGTGGCTGCAGCAGTGGATGGGCTACACCTCCACCACGGCCGGCATGGCACTGGCGCCGGTAGGCATCTTCGCCATCATCCTGACACCGCTGGTGGGACGCAAGGTCACGCAGTGGGACCCGCGCAGGATGGCCACGGGCGCCTTCATCGTGTTCGCCCTGGTGCTGTGGATGCGCTCGCGCTTCACGGTGGAGACGGACTTCATGCACATCCTGGTGCCCACGCTGATCCAGGGCGCGGCCATGGCCTTCTTCTTCATTCCGCTGACCACGATCACGCTGTCGGGCATTTCGCCGGACCGTATCCCGGCCGCCGCCGGCCTGAGCAACTTCGTGCGGATCACGGCGGGCGCCATGGGCACCTCCATCGCCACCACGCTGTGGGAAAACCGCGCCGCGCTGCACCACGCCCATCTGACAGAAGGGCTGGTCCAGGGCCAGGGCGTGTTCGGCGTCACCCTGCAGGGGCTGCAGGCCGCAGGCCTGAGCCAGGCGCAGGCGCTGGCCCAGATCAACCGGCTGGTAGACCAGCAGGCCTACACGCGCGCCGCCGACGACATCTTCCTGGCGTCGTCCGTGCTGTTCCTGGTGCTGATCGTGCTGATCTGGATGACCAGGCGCCCCGCGGGCCATGCCGGCGGTGCCGAGGCGGCCGGCGCCCATTGATGACCAGCCTCCGGGCCATCACCACAAGGAGCTGCCTGCAGGGGCAGCTCCTTTTTTGTTTACATGACGACACGCAAGGCGCCTTGAACGGGGCCGCCAAGACCACCATCTCGACAGGGCTGCGCCATCGGTTCCATGATGGCGGCGGCCTGAACACCGACGGAGCACCGTGAAAACAATCCGCATCTTCCGCGCCCCGATTGCCGACTACTCCCAATCGCCCCAATCGTCGGCCGGGCGCTTTCGCAACATCCATCCCCGCCCGGCCAATGCCCCCCAGCCCGACGCCAAGGTGATGTGGGACTTCTTCTTCAACAAGCCCAAGGACACCGAGCCTGCGGCGCCCCTGCCCGTGCAGCGGCTCACCCCGGCCGACCTGGCCGCCGCGCCCGAGCGCAGCCTGTACCGCCTGGGCCACTCCACGCTGCTGATGAAACTGCGCGGCGGCTGGTGGATCACCGACCCGGTGTTTGCCGAGCGCGCCTCGCCCTTTTCCTTCATCGGCCCCAAGCGCTTTCATGCGCCGCCCATCGCCCTGCATGAACTGCCCGCGCTGCGCGGCGTGGTGCTCTCGCACGACCACTACGACCATCTGGACCGTGCCACCATCCGCGCCCTGGCGCCCCGGGTCGACTTCTTCCTGTGCACGCTGGGCGTGGGCGACCGGCTCATGGCCTGGGGCGTGGCCCCCGAGAAGGTGCGCCAGTTCGACTGGTGGCAGGACGTGCAGGTGGACGGCCTGCGCTTCACGGCCACGCCGGCCCAGCATTTCTCGGGCCGGGGCCTGCGCGACGGCAACCGCACGCTGTGGGCGTCCTGGGTCATCGAGGACCTGGCAAGCGCCGACACGCTGCGTGTCTTCTTCAGCGGCGACGGCGGCTATTTCGACGGCTTTGCGGAAATCGGCCGGCGCTTCGGCCCCTTCGACCTCACGCTGATGGAGACCGGCGCCTACGACCCGCACTGGCCCTATGTCCACATGCACCCGGCCCAGACCGTGCAGGCCCACCGCGACCTGGGCGGACGCTGGCTGCTGCCCATTCACAACGGCACCTTCAGCCTGGCCATGCATGCCTGGTGGGACCCCTTCGAGCGCGTGCTGGCCCTGGGCGCCGAGCACGGCATTGCCGTGGCCACGCCCATGATGGGCGAGCGCGTGGACCTGGCCGCCCCCCATGCAGGCGAGCGCTGGTGGCGCGCCCTGGTATCTGAGGTCACGCAGGACGGAGCCGCGCCGGCACCCCGACCCCAGCCGCGATAAACGCGTTTTTGCTGCATTGCGTCATCGGCCTACGCGGGCCGGCATGCATCTGGCTAAAGTGGAACCGGCAAGTGGATCTGGCAGGTAGATCCGGCAAATGGATCCAGAGCTTCAGGAGCGCACATGGCAAACCGCAAATCTTCCAAGGCCGCTTCGGTGGCCCGTCAGGCCACCGATCTGGCCATTGCCGCGCCGCAGGTGGTGGCGCACAGGCTCACCCGCATGGCGCTGGCCGGGGCCAATCCCTCCGCACGGGACCGGCGCGAATTCACGCGCATGGTGTCCGAGAAACAGACAGCCTTCCACCAATCCTGGGCCGCCATGGGCCTGCAGTCCATGGTCGCCAGCCAGGCCCTGATGCAGGCCTGGATGCGCATGTGGTGGATGCCCTGGAGCGCCTCCACCTGGAATGGGGGCGCACTGGCATCGCAGGCCTCGCAATGGAACAACGCCATGTGGGGCGTGGTGGGCAAGGGCATGGCGCCCGTGCACCGCACTGCAGTGGCCAACGCCCGGCGCCTGGCGCGCGGCTGATCCACCCATATCAAACCCGCTTCATTGACTGGAGCGGCACGGCGCGGCAGGGCTGATGCGGGGGCGAGGTTCAGGTATCCTCGCGGCCTTCGTTCCGTTTTGCTGCGCTGCCGCATTTCCAGGCATGGACTCCATGCAGAGACTGAAAACACGGCCGCGGCAGGCGGATTTCCCCCTTTCTGCCATCGCTTTGCCAGTCTTCCCCGGAGTTCTCTGATGACACACAAGGCCCCGCCAACCGGCCAGGGCCTGCACGGTCAAGACGACCTGCAGCGCAATCTCACCAACCGCCACATCCAGCTCATCGCCATCGGCGGTGCCATCGGCACGGGCCTGTTCATGGGCTCGGGCAAGACCATCAGCCTGGCGGGTCCGTCCATCGTCTTCGTCTACGCCATCATCGGCGTGATGCTGTTCTTCGTGATGCGGGCCATGGGCGAGCTGCTGCTGTCCAACCTGCAGTACCGATCCTTCATCGATTTCTCGGCCGATCTGCTGGGGCCCTGGGCGGGCTTCTTCACGGGCTGGACGTACTGGTTCTGCTGGATCGTCACGGGCATTGCCGACGTGATCGCCATCTCGGCCTACTCGCAGTTCTGGTTCCCCGGCCTGCCCCAGTGGGCCCCGGCCATTGCCTGCGTGGGCCTGCTGCTGGGCCTGAACCTGCTGACGGTGAAGCTGTTCGGCGAGATCGAGTTCTGGTTCGCCATGATCAAGATCGTGGCCATCGTGGCCCTGGTGGCAACGGGGCTGTACATGGTGGGGGCCGCCTTCGTCTCGCCTGCGGGGCGTGCGGCCAGCCTGTCCAACCTCTGGAACGACGGCGGCATGTTCCCCAACGGGATGATGGGCTTTTTCGCGGGCTTCCAGATCGCCGTGTTCGCCTTCGTGGGCATCGAGCTGGTGGGCACCACGGCCGCCGAGGCCAAGGACCCCGAGCGCACGCTGCCGCGCGCCATCAATTCGATTCCCGTGCGCATCATCGTGTTCTACGTGCTGGCCCTGATCGCCATCATGGCCGTCACCCCCTGGCGCGACGTGGTGCCGGGCAAGAGCCCGTTCGTGGAGCTGTTCGTGCTCGCAGGCCTGCCGGCCGCCGCGGGCGTGATCAATTTCGTGGTACTGACCTCGGCCGCCTCGTCGGCCAACAGCGGTGTGTTCTCCACCAGCCGCATGCTCTACGGCCTGGCGCTCAAGGGCGATGCGCCCAAGTCCTTCCACCGGCTGTCGCGCAGCAGCGTGCCCTCGCGCGGGCTGCTGTTTTCCTGCACCTGCCTGCTGGCCGGCGCCTTCCTGATGTGGGTGGTGCCCGATCTGGTGGAGGCCTTCACGCTGGTGACCACGGTATCGGCCATCCTGTTCATGTTCGTGTGGTCGCTGATCCTGCTGTCGTACATGGCCTACCGGCGCCAGCGCGCGGCCCTGCATGAGGCTTCGCGCTACAAGATGCCGGGCGGCGTGGCCATGTGCTGGGCCTGCCTGGCGTTCTTTGCGGCCATCCTGGGCCTGCTCACCCTGCAGGCCGACACGCGCCAGGCGCTGGTGGTGACGCCGGCCTGGTTTGCCCTGCTGGCCATTGCCTACCAGTTCGTGCGTCGCCGGGCATCGAGCCAACCCTCGGGCAGCTGCGCTGAGCCTTCCAGCGCCCTGCCGGGCGCCGTGGCCAAGCCGCGCTGACGTGGTTTCTGGCCGCCCCCTGCGCTCCGGGGCGGCCTTTGCACGGAGGCGCCGCACCCCGTGCTCCCTCTCAGCGCCCTGCCGACCCCCGTCATTTTTGTGCACCAGACTTGTGCACAACGCCTCAGGCGTGTCCAGCGATTAGATAACGCGTGAACAAAAAACAACTGTCTTTACGTGAAGAGAAAGATGTAGATACAAATCGTTATCATTCGCGCCTTGATTTTTAACCCATACGGAACTTTACAAAGATGGTCAGAATCTCGGTGCTCCGCCCGCTTCCTCTTTGCGTCGCCCTGGCATGCACAGCCATGGCCCATGCCCAGACGGCCGACAGCAAGGCCGACACGTCCCTGTCCACCGTGGTGGTGACCGCCTCGGGCACGGCCGTGGACATCAAGGAGGCGCCGGCCAGCATCAGCGTGATCACGCGGGAAGACATCGAGCGCAAGCCCGTCACCAGCATCGGCGAGCTGCTGTCCACCATTCCCGGCGTGACCGGCGGTCTGTCGGGCACGGGCGCCCAGTCCAAGATCAAGCTGCGCGGCCTGCCCGAGAAGTACACGCTGATCCTGGTGGACGGCAAGCGCCAGGGCAACTCGGCCGGCATCAACTACCGTGACGACCTGGGCTCGCAGGACCTGGACTGGATCTCGCCCGAGATGATCGAGCGCATCGAGGTCGTGCGCGGCCCCATGTCCTCGCTGTACGGCTCCGACGCCATGGGCGGCGTGATCAACATCATCACGCGCAAGATCGGCAAGCGCTGGAGCGGCTCGACCACGCTGAACTACAGCAAGCCCTCCGACGGCGACCGCGGCGACACGCGCCAGCTGGGCTTCAACATCAGCGGCCCGCTGTCCGACAAGTTCGGCCTGCGCCTGGGCGGCAACTACACGGACCGCGCTGCCGACGAGGGCACGGGCGGCTTCCCGGGCACCTACCAGTCCACGGCCGGCTCGCGCAAGCAAAACCTCAACGCCCTGCTCAACTGGCAGCTCACGCCCGACCAGGTGATCGGCATCGAGGCCGCGCAAGGCATCCAGCGCGCCACGGGCTCCGATCGGTTGGTGAATGGACGCCCCGTGGTATCGCAATGGGGCCTGAGCAAGCTGGAGCAGACCAAGTTCGGCCTCAGCCACGATGGCCGCTGGGGCGACATGACCTCCAAGCTCGACCTCGTGCACAACAAGTACGAGGACAAGGGCGACACCATCGGCAACAACTCCAAGGAAACCACGCTGGACGGCCGCATCGACAAGCCGTTGAAGCTGTGGGGCCTGGACCAGGCCATGACGCTGGGCATGCAGTGGCGCCGCGAGTCGCTGGACAACCGCGACACCATCGGCCTGGCTCCCATCGACTACGCGGGGCGCCCGGTCTCGGGCTCGGGCCTGAGCGCCACCACCTGGGCGCTGTTCGGCGAGGACCAGATCTTCCTGCGCGAGAACCTGGCGCTGACGCTGGGCCTGCGCATGGACCACCACCAGAAATACGGCAACAACTGGAGCCCGCGCGCCTACCTGGTCTACCACCCGGCATCGGAGTGGACAGTGCGCGGCGGCGTCTCGCGCGGCTTCCGTGCGCCCAACCTGAAGGAAAACTCGGCCAGCGCCGCCACGCAATCCGGGGGCAACGGCTGCCGCAGCCTGGCCGGCATGGGCTGGACCAGCACCAGCGTCAACGCCGACGGCACGCGCGGCTGCTACATGGCCGGCAACCCCGACCTGCAGCCCGAGACCAGCACCAACTTCGAGCTGGGCACCAGCTGGGACCGCAATGGCTGGGCCCTGGGCGCCACGTACTTCCACACCAACTTCAAGAACAAGATCGACTACCAGCCGCTGGGCTTGTACAACGGCTTCTGGTGGACCCGCATGGCCAACGCCCAGCGTGCCCGCACGCGCGGCCTGGAAGGCTTCGTGAACGTTCCCCTGGCCAAGGGCCTGACCTGGAACACCAATATCACCAAGATGTTCGAGTCCAAGAACCTGAGCACCGGCGCCTCGCTGCTGGCCGTGCCCGAGCTGTCCATCTACTCGTCGCTGCAGTGGCAGATCCGCCAGGGCTGGTCCGCCATGTTCAGCGCCCGCCACGTGGGCAAGGAAGTCGTGACCACGGGCACGGCCACCACCTTCGCCAAGGCCTACACGACGTTCGACGTGTCCATGAACTACAACGTCACCGACTCGATGACCCTGCGCGCCGGCATCATCAACCTGACCGACAAGGAAACCCGCACCATCGGCGCCAACTACGACAACGGCGGCCGTACCTACTTCGTGGGGATGACGGCCAGGTTCTGATGGCCTGTCACCAGCCCTTGCGCTGACCCAGACAAAGCGCCCGTTGTGACGGGCGCTTTTTTCATGGCGAAGAGCAAAGCCTCACTCCCAGACACCGCCCTGCGCAGGGGGCTTGCGCGTCAGCAATTCCTCGTCTGTCAAGGGCCGGCCTGTCCAGACATTCACCTTCGAGGCCCCGGCCGCGCTGCCCAGCTCGCGCAAGGCCCTCAGTTCCACCTGGGTGAATCCGCCCTCGGGGTCGCCCAGCGGATGGATGACGATGTGCGGGGAGGCCGCCAGCCAGCCCCCGGCTTGCATGCGCCTGAGCTGGTACTTGAGCAGGTGCTCGGCCAGCACGAAGTCCGATATCAGCGAGCGCGGATGCGCGAACGGATTGACGACTTCCGCAGGCTCCGATGCAGCCGCGAGCCTGGCCTGCGGGCCGGCCGCCAGAATCCGGCGCCGGGGCGGCGGACTCAGAGCCAGCTCGGGAACCTCCGAGATGGTCTGCCCGGTCTTTGGATCCTTCAGCGTCAGGCGCTCGGGAGAAATCTGTACGTAGATGAGTGGCAGGAAGGCAGAGAGCATGGACATCCATCAATCGATTTTCTGAACCACGGTCTGGCCCGGCAGCAAGGCCCGGCCATCCCCGTCGCGCGGCAGCATGGGCTCGACAGGCAGGCCGCTGTGGCGATCCAGCAGCAGCGAATGTGCCTCGCCCGGCGCGAACAGATGGCCTTCGCCCCATTGCCGCAAGGCCACGATGACGGGGAACAGGTCCAGCCCCCGGGCCGTCAGCACATATTCCAGGTAGGCCGAGCCTTCGGCGGCCGGGCGGGTTTCGAGGATGCCGGCCTCCACCAGCCGGCGCAGCCGGTCGGCCAGGATATTGCGGGCCGCGCCCAGGCTGCGCTGGAAATCGCCAAAGCGGCTGATGCCGTCAAAGGCATCGCGCACGATGAGCAGCGACCAGCGGTCGCCGATCACATCCAGGGAGCGGGCCACCGGACAGGGCTGTGGTGTGTCAGGACGGATGTCTTCTTTCATGGCGTCATTTTGGTTGCATTTCAAAACTGGTTCAACTAGCATTCAAACAGTTTTGTTTTGCAACTGGATTCAACCCATGAACGCCTTCCCTGCCCCGGACACGGTCCGCATGCCGCGCAGCCTGGTGCTGCTGTTCGCCGCTGCCAGCGGCCTGAGCGTGGCCAATGTCTACTACGCCCAGCCGCTGCTGGAGGCGCTGGCGGCCGACTTCGGCATCAGCCATGCGGCCGTGGGCGGCGTGGTCACCGCCACGCAGGCCGGTTGCGCGCTGGCGCTGCTGCTGCTGGTGCCGCTGGGCGACCGGCTGGAGCGGCGGCGGCTCATGCTTTTGCAGTTGCTGGGCCTGGTGCTGGCCCTGGCGGCCGTCAGCACCGCGCGTTCGGCCGTTCTGCTGCTGGCGGGCATGCTGGCCGTGGGCCTGCTGGGCACGGCCATGACGCAGGGGCTGATCGCCTATGCGGCCAGCGCCAGCCAGGCGCATGAGCGCGGGCGCGTGGTAGGCGCGGCCCAGGGCGGGGTTTTCATCGGCCTGCTTTTGGCGCGCGTGTTTGCCGGCGCCGTGGGTGACCTGGCCGGCTGGCGCGGCGTCTATGCCTGCTCGGCCCTGCTGATGCTGGCCCTGGCCTGGCCCCTGTGGCGGCAACTGCCCCGGCTGGCGGCGCCCTTGCATGCACCCAGCTACACGCAGCTGCTCGCCTCCATGCTCCAGCTGCTGCGCCAGGACCGCATGCTGCGCACACGCGGCATGCTGGCCCTGCTGATGTTTGCCACCTTCAACATCTTCTGGAGTGCCCTGGTCCTGCCCCTGAGTGCGCCGCCCTACAGCCTGTCACTCACGGCCATTGGCGCCTTTGGCCTGGCCGGTGTGGTCGGCGCACTGGCCGCAGCCCGTGCCGGGCACTGGGCCGACCAGGGTTTTGCGCAGCGCACCAGCCTGGGCGCGCTGGTGATCCTGCTGCTGGCCTGGGCGCCGCTGGCATTGCTGGAGCAGTCGCTGTGGGCGCTGGTCGCCGGCATCGTGCTGCTGGACCTGGGCGGCCAGGCCCTGCATGTGACCAACCAGAGCCTGATCTTTCGCAGCAACCCGCAGGCCCACAGCCGGCTGGTGGGGCTGTACATGCTGTTCTATGCCGTGGGCAGCGGGCTGGGCGCGCTGATTGCCACCAACGCCTACGCGCGGTTTGGCTGGCACGGCGTCTGCGTGGCGGGGGCGGCGTTCAGCTTGGCGGCCCTGGTGTTCTGGGCCATGACGCGGGAAACGGCTGCCCAGGCCAGCGTTCCCGCCTAGACCCGACTCACCAGCTCCGAAGGCACCCGCCCCAGCGCCTTGCGGAACATGGTGGAAAACGCGCTGGGGCTGTCATAGCCCAAATCCAGCGCCACCTGCGTGACCGAGGCGCCCGCAGACAGCCGCGACACCGCTGCCAGCAGGCAGGCCTGCTGGCGCCAGGCGCCAAAGGCCATGCCTGTGTGCTGCTGGAAAAACCGGCTGAAGGTGCGCAGGCTCTTGTTCAGCGCCTGTGCCCAAACCTGGGGCGTGGCGCGGATGCTGGGCTGGGCCAGGAACTGCTTGCACAGGGCGGCCAGCTTTTCGTCGCGGGGAATGGGCGCGAACAGCGGCAGGCTGCGGGCCGAGGCCAGCTCGTGCAGCACCAGCGTGACCAGGGCGCCGTCGCGGCCTGCTTCGTCGTACAGCGCTGGCAGGTCGGCGCAGGACAGCAGCAGCTGGTGCAGCAGCGGGGTGACGACCAGGGCCTCGCAGTGCACACCCGGGCGGGGCGCAGCAGCCGGTTCGATGTACAGGCTGCGCGTGCTCACGCCCTGCATGCGCACGCTGTGCGGCTTGCTGGCCGGAATCCACACGCCGCTGTAGGGCGGGATGGTCCAGGCACCGTCGTCGGTTTCCACCTCCATCAGCCCGCTCATCCCGTAGAGAAACTGGGCACGCCGGTGGCTGTGCGTGGGCAGCAGCGTGCCAGGCGTGTAGTCGGTGCCGATGGCCAGCACATCGCGCGCCACGGCGTCCACGGAATGCAGCGGGATGTTGAGCATGGGAATGTCTGGAAAACAGCCAACAGGCTTTGGCAGGAATTCAAGGATTATTGACCCATCCGCGAAAGCAGGCCAAACCGCGGCATCCTAAGGTTCAGTCCTTGCTCGTTTTTTCCAAAGGACTGTCTGTGTTCCCTCTCCTGCTGCTGGCTTTCGGTGTGCTTGCCGG
>NZ_JTKZ01000018.1:0-10692 GCF_000799035.1 Delftia sp. ZNC0008 | reverse complement strand
CAGCAGGCCGCAGGCCGCGCCGTGCTCGGGGTTGACGTAGCTGCTGTACTGGCGCTGCCAGGCCACGGGCAGCGCAGCCGATGGCAGGGCGAAGTCCAGGTCTTGTGCGCCCAGCAGGACCTTGGCGCCCAGTTGGGGGTTGACGGGGGATCCGACGGTGATGCCGTCCGGGCAGACGGAGCAGGCCAGGCCCCCCTGGCTGCCGATGAGCACGGTGCGCGAGCCGGTGACGATCTTGCCCTTGACGACGCTGTCGGTGATGCGGGCTGCGGGTTGGCCACTCATGCGGACTTCTCCTGAGTGGACTTGATGGCGCAGTCGCTTCGTATCGCTGTATCCAGAGCGGCAATTGCTTCACATTGCCTCATCCCAGGCAGATGGAGACAGTGGCGGATTCCCTGATGGCCAGGCATTTCATGAGAATGCAGTGGCTCGCCCCATGGCGTGCGGATGTCAAATGGTCGTGTCATTGTGTCAACCGCCCTGCGGACGGCTCCCCTCTCTCGATGAGCGCGAATCATAGACAGGCCAATGGCAATGGCGCAATTGATTTATGCGTCAGACTTTTCCTATAAATGTAAGCAGATTAATTATCTTGGATACATCAGCAATTGAATGAAGCTTCACCCATGGACGGCCATATCGATAATTCCCGCATGCCATTGGCGCAATGGGCATGAGGCGCCTGCTGATCCGCATCAAGGCGCGTCAATAAAAAAGCCCCCGCCTCGAAAGGCAGGGGCTGTCAGGGGCCCGTGGACGCCATGCGTAGCATCGACGGGCCGGCTAGCAACGGGTTGGCGTCAGCCGGCAGTGGCCTGCGGCGAGGGCTTGGGCTGCAGGCGCTTGAGCACGCGCGGCACGATGAGCACGCAGGCCACGATGATGATCAGCGTCAGCGACATGGGGCGCTGCAGGAAGATCCACCAGCTGCCTTCGCCGATGGACACGGCGTTGCGCATCTGCGCCTCGGCCAGGGGGCCCAGGATCATGCCCACCACCACGGGCGCGGTGGGGAAGTCGAAGCGGCGCATGATCACGCCCAGTACGCCGATGCCGTACAGCAGGAACAGGTCGAACGCGCTCTGGCGCATGCCGTAGGCACCCACGGTGGCGAAGATCAGGATGCCGGCGTACAGCTGGGGACGCGGGATCTTGAGCAGCTTGACCCACAGGCCCACCATGGGCAGGTTGAGCACCAGCAGCATCAGGTTGCCGATGTACAGCGAGGCGATCAGCGCCCAGACCAGGGCCGCGGACGAGCTGAACAGCTGCGGGCCGGGGTTGATGCCGTAGTTCTGGAAGGCGCCCAGCAGCACGGCCGTGGTGTTGCTGGTGGGAATGCCCAGGGTCAGCAGCGGGATCAGCGCGGCGGTCACGGTGGCGTTGTTGGCCGCCTCTGGGCCGGCCACGCCTTCGATGGCGCCCTTGGTGCCGAACTCCGCACGGTCCTCGCCCTTGGCCAGTTTCTTCTCGGTGGCATAGCTCAGGAAGGTCGGGATCTCGGTGCCGCCGGCGGGAATGCAGCCGAAGGGCGTGCCGATGACGGTGCCGCGCAGCCACGCGGGCCACGAACGCTTCCAGTCACGGCCGGTCATGTGCACGCGGCCCATCTTGTTTTGCGTATCGACGACCTTGCCTTCGTACATGGCGGCGTACAGCACTTCGGCCACGGCGAACAGGCCCACGGCCACGAGCACGATGTCCACGCCGTCCAGCAGTTCCATCTTGCCCATGGTGTAGCGCGCAGCGCCCGAGATCTGGTCCATGCCGATGCAGCCCAGTGCCAGCCCCAGGAACAGGGCCGTCATGCCGCGCAATGCGCTCTGGCCCAGCACGGCGCTCACGGTGGTGAACGCCAGCACCATCAGCATGAAGTACTCGGGCGGGCCCAGCTTGACGGCGAAGTCGGCCACCGAAGGCGCGAACAGCGTGACGACCACGGTGGCCACGGTGCCGGCCACGAAGGAGCCGATGGCGGAGGTGGCCAGCGCGGCGCCCGCGCGGCCGCTCTTGGCCATCTTGTTGCCCTCCATGGCCGTGACCATGCTCGCGGTCTCCCCGGGAGTGTTCAGCAGGATGGAGGTGGTGGAGCCGCCGTACATGGCGCCGTAGTAGATGCCCGCGAAGAAGATCATCGAGGCGGTGACATCGACTTTGGCGGTGATGGGCAGCAGCATGGCCACGGCCACGGCCGGTCCGATGCCGGGCAGCACGCCCACGGCCGTGCCCAGGGCGCAGCCGACCAGGGCCCACAGCAGGTTGGCCGGAGTGATGGCGGTGGCAAAGCCCGCCAGCAGTGCGTCAAAGATTTCCATTACAGCCACCCCGTCTCAGTCAGGCCCGGCAGGTTGATCGCCAGGAATTGCGTGAAGGCCCAGAACACAGGCGCCGAGATCAGCAGTCCGGTGACCACGTCCTTGGCCCAGGTGATGGGCTTGCCCGCCTGGGCCTGGCCGCCGGCACGGCGCAGGCCCTGCACGGCCAGCACGTAGCAGACGGTGCAGCTGACGATGAAGCCCACGGTGCCGATCAGCACGGCATTGACCAGCAGGCCCGTCGACACCCAGACGAAGGCGCCGATGTCGGCTCGTGGGTGGCCGCCCCCGCAAGAGGCTTCGCGAAAGCCGCCCGTGCGTGCCTCCCAGACCAGCCAGGCGCCGCAGACTGCGAGCACCAATGCACACAGCCAGGGCAGGAAATTGGGGCCGACGCCGCCGTAGCCGGCATCGCCAGGGATTTGCAGCGCGCCGAAGGCCAGGCCTGCAGCGACAAGCAGCACGCCGGAGCCGACGATGGTCTGCGCGCGTACCGAGGGAAAGCCGCTGGGCTCATCGGCCTGGGCGGCATCCGTGGCAAGTGGATTGGGTTGTGAGGACTCGGACATGGTCAGTTCCTGGCCGCAGCGGGACCGGCGACCGGTCCGGCCACCGCTGCAGACGTGGGGAAAAAATTAAGCCGCCGGGGCCTGCGAGCCGCTGGCGCGGCGCGCGGGCATCTTCCGCTTCTTGAAGCAGGCGCTGCGACTGGCGCCTGCCGTGGCCAGCAGGAGGGCGGGCCTGTTGCTGCACCGACCCCGCAAGAGGCCGGTGCAGCAGCTCGATCACACCATGCCGGACTTGACCATGGTGGCGCGCAGGCTCGCGAACTCCTGGTCCACGAACTCGCCGAAGGCATCGCCGGCCAGCCATGCAGGCGTCCAGTCGTTCTTCTGCAGCGCCTCGGCCCAGGCCTTGCTCTTGGTGGCCTTCTCGATCATGGCGACCAGCGCATCGCGCTGTGCCTTGGTGATGCCGGGCGCACCGTACACGCCGCGCCAGTTGCCGATCTCCACGTTGATGCCCTGCTCCTTGAGCGTGGGCACGTCCACGCCCTTCAGGCGCTGGCCCGAGGTCACGCCGATGGGCTTCATCTTGCCGGTGCCGATGTACTCGGCGAACTCGCTGTAGCCGCTGCCGCCCACGGTGACGTTGCCGCCCAGGATGGCGGAGATGGCCTCGCCGCCTCCACGGAATGCCACGTAGTTGATCTTGGAGGGATCGACGCCGACTTCACGCGCAATCATGGCCGCCGCAATGTGCTCGGTGGAGCCGCGCGAGCCGCCGCCCCACTTGACGGAGCCCGGGTCCTTCTTGAGCTGGGCGATCACCTCGGCCATGTTCTTGAAGGGCGAGTTGGCGGGCAGCACGAAGACGTTGTACTCGCTGGTCAGGCGGGCCAGCGGCGTGGCCTGCGTGAGGTTCACGGGCGGCTTGCCCGTAATGATGCCGCCCAGCATGACGGCGCCCATGACCATCATGGCGTTGGGATCGCCCTTGCTGCCGTTGACGAACTGCGCAAGGCCGATGGCGCCGGCGGCGCCGCCCTTGTTGTCATAGGTGACGGAAGCAGCCTGACCAGCGTCCTGCAAAGCCTTGCCCAGGGCACGGCCCGTGGTGTCCCAGCCGCCGCCGGGGTTGGCCGGCAGCATCATCTTGACGGCTGCCGCAGCCTGCGCAGACAGCGGCAGGCTGCCTGCGGCGGCCAGTGCGGCCAGCGACTTCAGAAAAGTATCACGACGCATGGTTTGACTCCTTGTGTTGTAAGGCTGTCGATGATCGGTTCGCTACCTGTCAAATGGCTGTCCAAACCCCTAGGGGAATCCCTAGATCGCTCTCGCCACGATGGCCTGCATCGCGCCCGGTGCTAACGTCCGGCCCATGCAATTGCTGCTCGTAGAAGATGACAACGCCATGCGCACCACGCTGCAGCGCACGCTGATCAGGCGCGGCATCCAGGTGGAGACGGCGGCCGACGGGCCCTCGGCCCTGGCGCAGTGGCTGGTGCGCGAGCCCGACGCCGTGGTGCTGGACCTGAGCCTGCCCGGCCTGGACGGCCTGCAGGTGCTGGAGCGTGCGCGCGGCCAGGGCCTGCGCACGCCCGTGCTCATCCTGACCGCGCGCGGCACCGTGGGCGACCGGGTGCTGGGCCTGAACGCCGGTGCCGACGACTACCTGGCCAAGCCCTTCGACCTCGACGAGCTGGAGGCCCGGCTGCGCGCCCTGCTGCGCCGCAGCAGCGACAGCTTCACGCCCAAGCCGCCGCCCGAGACCATCGCCATGGGTGCGCTGCGCTACGACAAGGCCAGCGGCGCCATCCACCGCGATGGCGAGATCATGGAGCTGACGCCGCGCGAGCTGGCCCTGATGCACGCCCTGCTGGCACGCCCCGGCCATGCCGTGGCCAAGGAGCGCCTGTTCGCGCTGGTGTTTCCCGGCGAGTCGGACGTGCAGTACGAAGCCGTGGAAGTCGTCGCCTACCGGTTGCGCAAGAAGCTGTCGGGCACGGGCGTGCAGCTGGTCACGCTGCGCGGCCTGGGCTATCTGCTCAAGGCCGAGTCGGCCTGAGGCACTCCACCACTCACCGCAGCCCATGCGCGACCCCGGTCTTCCCCTTCCCGCCCCCGCGCGCACGCGCCAGCCCTGGTCGCTGCGCCGCCAGCTGCTGACGGGCATTCTCGTGCCCGTCATTCTGTTCATTGGCTTCAATACCTGGAGCCTGTACCACCAGACGCTGGCTGCGCTGAACACCGCCTATGACCGCACGCTGCTGGCCTCGGCCAAGAGCATCAGCGAGCAGCTGGATGTGACGGGCTATGACGAGTCCGCCCAGCTGCATGCCATCGTTCCCTACTCGGCGCTGGAGATCTTCGAGGCCGACAACCAGAGCCGCATGTTCTACCGCGTCTCCACGCTGGAGGGGGAAATGGTGTCGGGCTTTGGCGAGCTGCCCATGTGGCACGGCGTCATTCCCCAGCGCCCGCCCTACGCGGCCCTGGTCGACTTCTACGACGCACAGTTCCGGGGCCGGCCCGTGCGCATGGCCGTGCTGCTGCAGCCCGTGGCCAGCGCCAAGGGGCGCGGCATGGCCGTGATCCAGGTGGCCGAGACGCTGGAGCTGCGTGAAGCGCTGGCCCTGCAGATCCTGCGCACCACGCTGGCGCGGCAGGCCCTGCTGGTGGCCGCCGTGGCGCTGATCGTGATCTTCGTCGTCCAGCGCGCCACACAGCCCGTGCGCCGGCTCAGCAGCGACCTGCGATCGCGCCCGCGCGGCGACCTGAGCCCGCTGTCGGCACCCTCAGCACCGCGCGAGTTGCAGCCGCTGCTGGAGGCCATCAACCAGCTCATGCTGCGGCTTCGCCAGCTGCTGTCGGACCAGAAGCGCTTTGTGCGCGACGCGTCGCACCAGCTGCGCACGCCGCTGGCCGTGCTCAAGGCACAGCTGCAGTCGGCCCAGCGCGGCGATGTGCCGGCCGAGCAGGCCTTTGAGGAAATCGGCGCCACCGTGGACCGTGCCACGCGCCTGGCCAACCAGATGCTGGCGCTGGCCAAGGTCGAGCAGCTGCGCCAGGAAGACAGCGCCGAGCCCGCATCGCCCGCGCCCAGCCTGCTGGACGAAGTGGTGCGCGACGTGGCCATCGAACTGTCGCCGCTGATTGCGGAGCAGGACATCGACTTTTCCATAGACACGGAGCCCTGCCCCGTTCCTGCCCACGAATGGATGCTGCGCGAGCTCACGCGCAACCTGCTGCACAACGCCATACGCCACATGCCTGCGGCCGGCAGCCTGCACATCAGCGTGCACCAGGCCGGCAGCCAGGCCGTGCTCAGCCTGCGCGACAGCGGGCCGGGCATAGACAGCGAGCTGGCGCAGAGGCTGTTCCAGCCATTTTCGGCCGGCAATGCGCGCAGCGGCTCGGGCCTGGGGCTGGCCATCTGCCACGAGATCGTGCAGACGCTGGGCGGCGCCATCGAGCTGCGCAACATCTACCGGCAAGGCCTGGTCTGCGGATTGCATGCGCACGTGGCGATTCCGCTGCAGCCGGCCACTGGCAAGCACCCCGCGCCGCGCGCACAATAACGCCATGACCGATATCGAATCCATGCGTCTGGACAAATGGCTGTGGTGCGCGCGCTTCTACAAGACGCGCAGCCTGGCGACGGAGGAAATCGGCAAGGGCCGCGTCACCGTCAACGGAGCCCTGGTCAAGCCCGCGCGCGAGGTGCGCTGCGGCGACACCGTGGCCCTGCGCCAGGGCCAGGTCCCGCGCACCGTGGTCATCCGCGGCCTCTCAGGCATGCGGGGCCCCGCCCCCGTGGCCCAGGCCCTGTACGAGGAAACCGCCGAAAGCCTGGCCGAGCGCGAACGGCTTGCAGAGCAGCGCCGGCTGGCGCCGGAGCCCGCCAGCAGCATCGCCAGCCAGCATGAAGGCCGCCCCACCAAGCGCGACCGCCGCCAGATCGACCAGGTGCGCGAGCGCGGCAGCTGGGACAGCCGCTGGAGCGCCTCCATCGACGATCTGGACCGGCGCTGAATCGCACGGCCCTGCCCGCCTCTTCCAGCAAAAAAGGCCATGCGCAACAACTGCGCATGGCCTTTTTTGCATGGATTTGCGGGAAGCAGGCCCTGCGGCGTTCAGACCACCTGGTCCCTGGCCGGGGCGTCGTCATCCTGCGCGCGCGGCAGGATGAGGTTCATCACCATGGCGGCCATGGCGCCCACGGTCACGGCCGAGCCCAGCAGGTACTGCAGCATGTCCGGCAGGCTCTGCACCCAGTCCTTGGGGGCCAGGGTGGCAAAGAAGGAGCAGATGATGGGCACGCCCACCACCAGCATGGCACGCTCGTCCAGGCGCACATGGCGCAGGATGCGGATGCCCGCCATGGCAATGGTCACGCAGACCACGGCGAACATGCCGCCGATCACGGGCGAGGGAATGGCCGCGATCAGTGCGGAGAACTTGCCCAGGAAGCCCAGGCAGGCCAGCACCAGGCCGGCTGCAATGAAAACCATGCGGCTGGCCACGCCGGTGATGGAGATCACGCCCGCATTGGTGGAGTAGCCGGTGACCGGCGTGGCACCTATCAGGGCGGCCACGCTGCAGCTCAGGCCTTCGCCCACGGCGCCACGGTCCAGCTGGCGGCTGGTGATGGGCTGGTTGATCACGGCCGAGACCGCGAACCACGTGCCCGTGGTCTCCGCCATGACCACGAGGTAGATCACGACGAAGGTGAGCACGGCGGGCAGCGAGAACTGCAGCGGATAGTCGATGCCCGCCAGCTTGGGCAGCGTGAGCCAGGGCGCATCGGCAATGGGCTGCCAGGCAAACAGCCCCATGCCCCAGGCGACGGCCGTGCCGCCAGCCAGCGCGATGATCACCGACGACAGGCGCATCCAGCGGCCCAGCCGGTTGTCGAAGCGCAGGCCCAGCATCATGGCCGCAATCAGCAGCGCCGCCGATACCGAAGCCAGCGCAATGGACTGGTTGACCGTCATGCCGCCGTGGACAGAGAACACGTTGGCGCTCAGCGCAATCGGCAGCAGCGACAGCCCCACCACGAGGATGATGGTGCCGCCGACGATGGGAGGCACCAGCCAGCGGATCACGCGGTGGAACCAGCCCAGCGCCCCCAGCGCAATGACGATGAGCGCTCCCGGAATCAGCGCGCCATAGACCGCTCCCATGCCGCCGAAGCCGCCGCCCGCGCCAAAGGCCACGGCCAGGATGGCACCCAGGGGAATGTAGGAAGGCCCTTGTGCCACGGGCATGCGCATGCACCAGGCCGTCTGGATCAGCGTGCCCAGTCCCGCTGCGAGGAAGGTGGACTGGATCATGGACGCCGCGTCGACCTGCGACAGCGCCAGGGCCGAGGCAATGATGAAGGGCACGACATACACGTCCATGGCCATCACATGTTGCAGGCCCAGCAACAGGGCCTGGGAGAGCGTGACGCGGTCGTCAGGGCGGGCGATCAGGCGCCCTTCGTAGGAGGAGGTCGGTTCGGTCATGGAGCGGAAAACGCGGGAAACAGCCAGTGCGCAAACGCAGCCGGTCTTCAGGCGGGGCTGGCCGCCTGGCGCCGGTGCACGCACGCGCCCTGCACCCAGGTGCAGGCCACATTGGCACGCGTGGCATGGTGGATGATCTTCTGCAGGATGTCGGCCGGGCCGTCCTGCTCGGGCCAGATCTGCACATTGGAGTCCGGCGCCAGGCAGTCGACGGCCAGGGCATCCATGGCATGGCCGGGCTCGATGCGGCCAATGGGAAGGTCCAGCGCATCGCCACCCGCCGCCGTGGCCAGCCACAGTGCAAAGACGTGGTCGATGCGGGCCTGCACGCCCTGCCCCGCCCTGCCGCGCCGGGCGGCCGTCTGCGCCGGATCCACGCCTTCGTGCAAGGCCAGCGAGGCTGTCATGGCATGGCGGCAGGCGTCGAACATGCTGGGGCTGTAGCCCCCCGAAATGTCCGTGGCCAGCCCCATGCCCAGGCCCTGCTCGCGGCCGCTGCGCGCAGGGAAAACGCTGTTGGCGAAATAGAAGTTGGACAGAGGGCAATGCGCCACCGAGGCACCCGTGCGCGCCATCAGCGCCACGTCATCGGCCGTGAGGAAGTTGGCATGGGCCACCACCGTGCGGCGCGTGAGCAGGCCGAAATCATGCAGCGCATGCGCATCGGTGCGGCCCTGGCGTTCCAGCACATGGGCGTGGGCCCAGTCGCTCTCGGAGCAATGGGTTTGCACATGGGCGCCGGTGCGTCCAGCCAGGTCGCCCAGGCCGCGCAGCAGCTCGTCGGTGCACGAAGGAATGAAGCGCGGCGTGATCGCCGGCAGCACGCGCTGCTGCGCGTTGTCCGGATGCTGGCGCAGCCAGTCGATGAAGCGTGCCGTCTCGGCAATGCCTTCGGCGGCGCTGTCGTCCTTGTAGTACGGGGGGCATTGCGACGGCTCGTCCATGGCCACCTTGCCGACCAGGGCGCGCTGGCCCAGGGCCAGGCAGCGTTCGGCCAGCACCTGGTTGCCCACGGCGTGGATGGTGCCGAAGTACATGGCCGTCGTCGTGCCATTGGCCAGCAGCGTACGCACCACGCTGTCGTACACCGAAGTGGCAAAGCCGGCATCGCCGTAGCGCGCTTCCAGGGGAAAGGTGTACTCCTGCAGCCAGGTTTCCAGCGGCACATCCAGGGCCTTGCCGCTTTGCGGCCACTGCGGGGCATGCACATGCAGGTCCACCATGCCGGGCAAAAGGTACTGGCCCTCGGGCAGGCGCTGCAGCGTGCCTGCGGCCGCATGCGCGGCCTCCAGAGCGGCGCGGCGGGGATCACCGCGCTCCAGCACGGCATCGATCATGCCGCGGCCATCCACGACGATCAGCACGTCCTGCCGGATGCGCAGCGCGTGCGGCGTGGGGGCATCGAAGGCCGTGCACAGCAGGGACCAGCCTGGGCGCGGCTCAGAGGAATTCATCATGGGAAACGACAAGAGAGCTTCACTTGGCCTTGAGCTTGGCCAGGTCCTCGACCGACAGCCAGCGCCACTGGCCCGGCTGCAGGTCCTCGGTGAGTTCCAGCTCGCCAATCTTCCAGCGGTGCAGGCCTTCGACGCGGTTGCCAACGGCGGCGATCATGCGCTTGACCTGGTGGTACTTGCCCTCGGTCAGCGTGAGGTCCAGCACATGCTCGCTCACCTGCTCGCAGGCAGCCGCCTTGACGGGCTTGGGGTCATCATCAAGCACCACGCCCTCCAGCAGGCGCTGCACCTGCCGCGCATCCACGGCATGCTTGGTGGTCACACGGTAGACCTTGGGCACGTGCTTCTTGGGCGAACTCATGCGGTGGATGAACTGGCCATCATCGCTGAGCAGCAGCAGGCCCGTCGTGTCCTGGTCCAGCCGGCCCACGGCCTGCACGCCCTGCACGGCACCCTTGTTCGGGCGCTGGCGCAGCGGCATGGGCAAAAGCGAGTAAATGCTCGGATAGGTTGAAGGCTTTTGCGAGCACTCCGTGCCCGCCGGCTTGTGCAGCAGCACATAGCCCAGCGCGTGATAGGCCCACTCCACTCCCTGTACGCGATAGCGCAGGCCTTCAGGATCGATGTCCTGCGTGGAGTCGAGGCAACGCACCCAGTCGTTGGCCTCGGTGTCCCACAGTTCCACCCAGCCCTGCTGGACCAGGCCCGAGCACACGCGGCGGATACCGAAGCCTTGGGAATACAGAATGTCTTGCAGTTGCATGTTGGTCTTTCAAGCCGGCGCACCCACCATGGCGCACGCACATCGCGCAGGGCCGGAACAGGTATTCTGCGCAAACAAGCAAAAAACCCCGTAGCTTTGGGCTACGGGGTTTCTTGGGCTGTAAGAGCCTGACGATGACCTACT
>NZ_JTKZ01000545.1:0-304 GCF_000799035.1 Delftia sp. ZNC0008 | reverse complement strand
CGCGAGATTGCGCAGTCGGTATCGGTGGTCACGCGCGAACAGCTCGACGACCAGCGCGTGACCGATGTGACCGAGGCCCTCAAGCTCACGCCCGGCGTGGTCGTGGCCAATACCGTGGGCGACTTCTATTCGCGGGGCTTTCAGATCACCAGCATGCAGATCGACGGCGGCGCGCCGCTGGCTTTGGGCGCCTACACCTATTCGCCGCAGCAGGACATGGCCTTCTACGACCGCGTCGAAGTCATGCGCGGCGCCTCGGGCCTGCTGGGCGGCGTGGGCGATCCGGGCGGCATCATCAACGCGG
>NZ_JTKZ01000917.1:0-8957 GCF_000799035.1 Delftia sp. ZNC0008 | reverse complement strand
CTGCCCACCGCCCAGGCCGACCCCGTGGCCGTGCAGCAGATACTGCACAACCTGCTGGTCAATGCGCTGCAGGCCATGCAAGAGCAGCCGCCCGCAACACGCCATCTGCGGGTGGAGCTGGCACGCCGCGACAGCCGCCTGATGGTGGCCGTGCACGACAGCGGCCCCGGCGTGGCGCCCGAGATGCGCCAGCGCCTGTTCACCCCGTTTGCCACGGGCCGCGCCCAGGGCCTGGGACTGGGCCTGACGCTCAGCCAGAGCCTGGCCGAATCCATGGGCGGCAGCCTGGAGCTGGCCGCATCCGCCGCCACCCCGCCGCAAGGCGGAGCGCGCTTCGAGCTGCTGCTGCCTGCGGCCCATGGCCCGGCACCTGCCGCACCCAACGCCCCTCAGGAACCACTGACCCCATGACTGCCGCGCCCGCCCAAGACCTGTCCCCGCTGATCCATCTGGTCGATGACGACGAGGCCGTGCGCGACAGCCTGGCCCTGCTGATCGGCACCGTGGGCCTGCGCGTGCAGTGCTGGGCCGATCCGCTGGCCTTTCTCGACGGGCTGGACCGCCAGGGCATAGGCGCCATCGTGCTGGACGTGCGCATGCCCGGCATCGGCGGGCTGGCCCTGCTGGGCCGGCTGATGGAGCAGGGTGTGGACCAGCCCGTGATCATGCTCACCGGACATGGCACGGTGGACATGTGCCGGCGCGCCTTCAAGGCCGGCGCGGCCGAGTTCCTGGAAAAGCCCGTGGACGACGAGGTGCTGATCGATGCGCTGCAAAGCGCCGTGCGCCAGCATGTGCAGTCGCGCGAACGCCAGCAGGCCGACCGCGATGCCCAGCAGCGCTTTGCGCAGCTTTCCGCGCGCGAGGGCGAGGTGCTGGCGCTGATCGTGCAGGGGCTGACCAACAAGGAGATAGGCCGCAGCCTGGAGCTGTCGCCCCGCACGGTGGAGACGCACCGCGCCAACCTGTTCGCCAAGCTGGATGCGCCCAGCCTGGCGCAGCTCATACGCCGCTACGCCAGCCTGGCCGATCCGGCGGCAGGCGCCTGAAGCTCCATCGCCGCGCCCAGCGCGCCTGGCTTCTCCGTATTTCTACGCAGCGGCGCGCGTAACCGTCCGAATGGTGCGCGGCGACGGCATTTTCTACAGTGCAAGCATGCCGTCCGGGCTTGTGGCCCGGGCCGTCCTGACCCCCAAGGAGAAGACCATGCAACGCCGCACCACCAAGCTCGCCACCCTCGCCGCCCTGACCCTGGGCCTGATCGCCACCGCCGCCCAGGCCGATGCCGTGCGCACGGAAAAGAACATGTCGCTGGAGCTGGCCAACCAGATCGCCGCACGCAGCGTGGCCGCCTGCGCCGCCGACGGCCATGCCGTCACCGCCACCGTGGTGGACCGTGCCGGTACCGTGCGCACCGTGCAGCGCGCCGACAATGCCGGCCCCCACACGCTGGAGGCCAGCCGCCTGAAGGCCTACACGGCCGCATCGGCCAAGAACAGCACGCTGGCCATCATGGAAGGCGCGCAGAAGAACCCCGGCGCCGCCAACCTGGTGAATATTCCCGGCTACCTGCTGCTGGGCGGTGGCCTGCCGGTGAAGGTGGGCAACGAGGTGGTCGGCGCCGTGGGCATCGGCGGCGCGCCTGGCGGCCACCTGGACGACAAATGCGCCCAGGCCGCGCTGGGCCAGGTGCAGGAACTGCTCAAGTAAGGCGCCCGCAAGGGCTACCACACTGCGCCGCACCGCGCCCGGCCGCGCCTGCCCTTGATGCGGCGCTGCAAAAAAAAGACAGGCCGCCACGGCGGCCCCTGATGCCCGACAGCCGCACGCGCCCCCACGCGTCAGCGGCCGCTCACCCTCGCACAAGAGCGCTATCAAAATCTCTGCGATTCCGCTATAAATCCCCAGCGAGGGGGACGCATGCCAGAGAACATCGATGCGCAAGACACGGGGCCCGATGATGCGCTGTTGCGGCTGATAGCAGACACGGCTCCGGCCATGCTGGCCTATTTCGATGCGCGCACGCTGCGCTGCCGCTTCGCCAACATCAACTACGCACGCAATTTCGGCTTGACGCCCGCCGAGGCCGTGGGCAAGACCGTGCGCGAGATCGTGGGCGAGGCCGTGTGGCAGCTCATCGCGCCGCAGGTGGAGCGCGGCCTGCGCGGCGAGCATGTGCGCTACGAGCGCGAGGTGCCCCAGCCGGATGGACCGCCTCGCCATATCGAGTCGCTGCTGATGCCGCACTTCGAGCAGGGCCGGCTGCAGGGCGCCGTGGTGCAGATCACCGACGTGAGCCACCACCACCATGTGGCGCAGAAGGTGCGTGACAGCGAAGAGCGCATGCGCAAGTTCACCGAGGTCACGACCGAGGCCATCGTCATGCACCGCGACGGCCTCATCATCGACGGCAACGAGGCCCTGTCCCGCCTGGCCGGCTACACGCTGGACGAGCTGACCGGCCGCCCCATCCTCGACTACATCTGCCCGGAATTCCGCCTCTACGCACTGCAGTACATGCGCAGCGGCCGCGAGGACCGTTTCGACGGCGCCATCCAGCACAAGGACGGCCACCGCATCCCCGTGGAGATAGAGGCCAAGACCATGCCGGCCGAGGGCGGGCCCTACCGCATCGTGCTGGTGCGCGACATCACGCTGCGCCAGCTGGCCCAGGAGCGCATGGACTTCCTGGCCCAGCACGACCAGCTCACCCAGCTGCCCAACCGGGTGCGCCTGATCCAGATGCTGCGCCAGGCGCTGTCGCTGGCCTCGGTCAAGCAGCGCTCGCTGGCCGTGCTCCTCATCGACCTGGACCATTTCAAGACCATCAACGACTCGCTGGGCCACCAGGCCGGCGACCTGCTGCTGTGCGAGGTCGCCCAGCGCCTGCGCGGCAGCGTGCGCGCCCATGATCTGGTGGCGCGCGTGGGCGGGGACGAATTCGTGGTCGTGCTCACCGATGATCCCGATCCGCAGGAGACCGAGACCCAGGCCAGGCACCTGCAACGCATCATCGAGGCACCCTGCACCATCGACGGCACGCCGCTGGTGGTCTCGCCATGCATGGGCATCGCCATGTACCCGGGCGACGGAAAAAGCGCCGAGGAACTGCTCAACCGCGCCGAAAGCGCCACGCACACGGCCAAGGACAGCGGCCGGCGCAACCTGCAGTTCTACGCACCCGCCCACGGCGGCCAGGCCACCCAGATGCTGATGCAGGAGCAGCAACTGCGCGGCGCGCTGGAGCGCGGCGAGTTCGAGCTGCACTACCAGCCCCAGACCTTCACGGCCGATGGCCGGCTGGCGGGCTTCGAGGCCCTGGTGCGCTGGCGCCACCCGCAGCGCGGCCTGGTGCTGCCCGGCGAGTTCATCGGCTTTGCCGAGGCGCGCGGCCTGATCTCGGCCATAGACCACTGGGTGCTGCGCGAGGCCTGCCGCCAGGCTCGCCAGTGGCAGGACGAGGGGCTGCGGCCCGTACCCCTGTCCGTGAATGTCTCCGCGCTGGAATTTCGCCAGCGCAACATGGCGCGCGAGGTGGCCCTGGTGCTGGAGGAAACCGGCCTGGAAGCGCGCTGGCTGCACATCGAGCTGACAGAGTCCACGCTGATGCACACCAGCGGCCAGGTGCAGGACACCTTGCAGGCGCTGCAGGCCCTGGGCGTGGGCCTGGCCATCGACGACTTCGGCACCGGCTATTCCTCGCTGGCCTATCTGCGCCGCCACCCCATCAACCAGCTCAAGATAGACCGGTCCTTCATCGCCGACGTGCCCGATAGCGAGGACGACACGGCCATCGTCACCGCCATCGTGCAGATGGGCCACAGCCTGCATCTGGACATCGTCGCTGAAGGCGTGGAAACACCTGCCCAATTGGAGCTTTTGCGCGACCTGGGCTGCGGCATGATGCAGGGGTACCTTGTGGCGCCGCCCATGCCGGCCGACAGAGCGCGCGCCTGGCAGTTGCACAACAGTCATCCAGTCCAACGACAATAGCCCATGGTTTCGCTTCACAACCCCTCGCAGGCCTCAAGGGCCGCAGCCACCTTGCACACCGACCCCCAGCGGGCCCTGGAGCACGTACAGCAGATCTACCGGGAGCAGATAGAGCACCTGCGCACGAACATGCAGCGCTTCGTCTCCGGTGAAACCCCGGCCGCCCCCGTCCACGCCTACTACCCCTTCGTGCGCATGCATACGGCCACCGTGTCACGCGCGGACACGCAGCTGGCCTACGGCTTTGTCGAGGGGCCGGGCACGCACGAGGCCACGCTCACGCGGCCCGACCTGTTCTCGCGCTACTACGCCGAGCAGTTCCGCCTGCTGATCAAGAGCCACGGCGTGCCGCTGGAAGTGGGCCTGAGCGACAAGCCCATCCCCATCCACTTCTCGTTTGCCGAGAACGACCACATCGAAGGCACGCTGTCGCGCGAGCGCCGGCAGCTGATGCGCGATGTGTTCGACCTGCCCGACCTCGAGGCCATGGACGACGGCATCGCCAACGGCACCTGGCGCCCCCAGCCGGGCGAGGCCCTGCCGCTGTCGCTGTTCACGGCCCCGCGCGTGGACTATTCGCTGCACCGGCTGCGCCACTACACGGGCACCCAGCCGGAGTGGTTCCAGAACTTCGTGCTGTTCACCAACTACCAGTTCTACATCGACGAGTTCATCCGCCTGGGCCACGCCGAGATGGCCCGGGAGGACAGCGAGTACGTGGCCTTCATCGAGCCCGGCAACGTGGTCACGCGCCGCACCGGCCTGCCGGCCCAGCCCAATGACGAGCTGGGCACGCCGCCGCCGCGCCTGCCGCAGATGCCGGCCTACCACCTGGTGCGCGCCGACCACAGCGGCATCACCATGGTCAACATCGGCGTGGGCCCGGCCAATGCCAAGACCATCACCGACCACATCGCCGTGCTGCGCCCGCACGCCTGGATGATGCTGGGCCACTGCGCGGGCCTGCGCAACAGCCAGCAGCTGGGCGACTACGTTCTGGCCCACGCCTATGTGCGCGAGGACCATGTGCTGGACGAGGAGCTGCCGCTGTGGGTGCCCATTCCCGCGCTGGCCGAAATCCAGCTGGCCCTGCAGCAGGCCGTGGCCGACGTCACGCAGATGGACGGCCCCGACCTCAAGCGCATCATGCGCACCGGCACCGTGGCCAGCACCGACAACCGCAACTGGGAGCTGCTGCCCAACAACCTGCCCCAGCTGCGCTTCAGCCAGAGCCGCGCCGTGGCGCTGGACATGGAAAGCGCCACCATCGCGGCCAACGGCTTCCGCTTCCGCGTGCCCTATGGAACGCTGCTGTGCGTGTCCGACAAGCCGCTGCACGGCGAGATCAAGCTGCCCGGCATGGCCAACCACTTCTACCGCGAGCGCGTGGACCAGCACCTGCGCATCGGCATGCGCGCCATCGACATCCTGCGCGAGGGCGGCACCCAGCGCCTGCACAGCCGCAAGCTGCGCAGCTTCGCGGAGGTGGCGTTCCAGTAGCGCCCCGCCACCGGCCACCTTCTTCCAAGGGCCCCGCTTCGCACCGCCATCCAGGGACGCACATGCCATCCACGCTGCCCACCCTGGATTTTTTCTCCATGACCTCGGTCGTGGCCCTCAACATGATGGCCATGTCAGCCGCCCTGCCGCTGGCCATGGGGCGGCGCGTCAGCGGTGCCGCGCGCCATGCCCAGCATTTCTTCCTGATCCAGGCCGGGGCCTGGATCTTCATCCTCATCGCCAGCCGCCTGCCGCAAGGCCTGCTCTCGCGCGAACTGCTGTCGCTGGGCGCAGCAGCCTGCGCGGCATCGGCACAGTGGCAGATGGCGCGCGCCTTGCGCGAATGGCTGGGGCCCCGGCCGCCCTGGCTGGAACGCGGCCTGATCGCGCTGTGCTTTCTGGGGCCGCTGGGCTTCACCCTGCTGCTGCCCCACTTGTCCTTGCGCACCGGCTGGTTCAGCGCCGCCCACGGACTGAGCCTGCTGGCGCTGGCCGGCCTGTGCCTGGAGCCACGCCGCCCCGTGGCACGCAGCTGGCGCTATCTGATGTGCGGCGTGGCCGTCTTCATGGGGCTGGTACTTCTGGTGCGCAGCTACCTGGCCCTGGCCACGCCCTTCCTGCCCAGCTTCACGGCCGACAGCGGCGCCAACCAGATATTCGCCCTGCTGGTCACGTTGAGCAGCACGCTGCTGATGGTGGCCGTGCTGGTGGCCTGGCGCGACGAGACCAGCCAGCAGCTGCGCGACATGGCCTTGCAGGACATGCTCACCGGCCTGCCCAACCGCCGCGCCCTGCTGGAGCGCGCCCCCGCCATGCTGGCGCATGCCCAGCGCCACCGGCAGGCCCTGGCCCTGGTGATGCTGGACCTGGACCACTTCAAGCATGTCAACGACGAATACGGCCATGCCATGGGCGACCGTACGCTGTGCCTCTTCGCCCGCCTGCTGCAGCAGCAATTGCGCAGTGACGAAATCGCTGCGCGCTGGGGCGGCGAGGAGTTCTGCCTGCTGCTCTACACCACGGACGACGGTGTGGATACCCTGTGCACCCGGCTGCAGTCCGCGCTGCTGCAGGCCTCGACGCAGACGCTGGGCTTCGAAGTCCGCTTCAGTGCCGGCTGCGCCCACGCGCCCCAGGTCTGGGACGGCCTGCGCCTGGAAATGCTGCTGCCCGCCGCCGATGCCGCCCTCTACGCTGCCAAGCGCCGCGGGCGTGACTGCTGGACGCAGGTGCGGCTGAGCCCACCGCAGCAGCAGGCCTGCGCCGATGCGCCTGCTGTATCGGAGACGTCGGAGACGCCGGATGCGCCGGCCAGGCCCGCACTGGCCGCCAAGCCTGCGCGCTAGCCCCGGACCCCAGGAAAACGCTCCATGCCCGCGCTCTTCGACGCCCTGAACCTGCGCAAGCGCTACGGCGACACCACGGTGGTCGATGACCTGTCCTTTTCCATCGCTCCCGGCGAATGCCTGGGCGTGATCGGCCCCAATGGCGCGGGCAAGACCACCACGCTGCGCATCTGCCTGGGCCTGACGGCACCCGATGCGGGCCATGTTCTCTACCACCCCGAAGACGGCTCGCCGCCGCTGCACATGCCTGCCGATGCACTGGCCATCAAGGCGCGGCTGGGCGTGGTCTCGCAGAACGACACGCTGGACCCCGACTTCAGCTGCGCGGAAAACCTGGGCGTCTACGCGCGCTACTTCGGACTGGGTACGGCGCAGATGCGTGACCGCATACCGCAGCTGCTGGACTTCGCGGCGCTGTCGCACAAGGCCGCGGCCAGGCCGGGCGAGTTGTCCGGCGGCATGAAACGGCGCCTGTCCCTGGCGCGCGCCCTGGTCAACGACCCGCGCCTGCTGCTGCTGGACGAACCCACCACGGGCCTGGACCCGCAGGCACGCCACCTGATCTGGGAGCGTCTGCAGTGGCTGCTGCAGCAGGGCAAGGCCATCTTGCTGACCACGCATTTCATGGACGAGGCCGAGCGCCTGTGCTCCCGGCTGCTGGTGCTGGACCACGGCCGCAAGATCGCCGAAGGCTGCCCGCGCGAACTCATCGCCGAGCACCTGGAGCCCGAAGTGGTCGAGGCCTACGGCAACGGCGCCCTGGGCCTGGCGCATGACGCGGCACTGCGCCCACTGGCCGGGCGCACCGAGGTCAGTGGCGACACCGTCTTCTTCTATACGCACGACGCGCGCCCGCTGCTGCAGGCGCTGGCCGCGCACAGCCACCTGCGCACCCTGCACCGCCCGGCCAACCTGGAGGACCTGTTCCTCAAGCTCACC
The DNA here is from genome assembly GCF_000799035.1 of Delftia sp. ZNC0008. NCBI lineage: Bacteria > Pseudomonadati > Pseudomonadota > Betaproteobacteria > Burkholderiales > Comamonadaceae > Delftia > Delftia sp. ZNC0008. The sequence goes on along the minus strand of NZ_JTKZ01000917.1, from coordinate 1,179 downwards.
GGCCGACAGATCAGAACCGACGGCTGAACCACCATGACCGAACCCGCATCGGACACCCCCAGCATCTGGCGCCCGCCCGACCTGTCGCTGCGCTGGTGGCCGGTGTTCCTGCGCAACCTGCTGGTGTGGCGCAAGCTGGCCCTGCCCAGCCTGATCGGCAACATCGCCGAGCCGCTGATGTGGCTGGTGGCCTTCGGCTACGGCATGGGCGCCTTGGTGGGCGAGGTCACCGTGGGCACCACGGGCCGGCAGGTGCCCTACATCCTGTTCCTGGCCAGCGGCTCCATCTGCATGAGCGCCATGAATGCCGCCAGCTTCGAGGCGCTGTACTCGGCCTTCTCGCGCATGCATGTGCAAAAGACCTGGGACGGCATCATGAACGCGCCCATCAGCCTGGACAGCGTGCTGCTGGCCGAGATGCTCTGGGCCGCCTTCAAGGCGCTGTTCACGGTCACCGCCATCCTGGGCGTGATGCTGGCGCTGGGCATCAGCCATTCGCCCAGGCTGCTGGTGGCCTGGCCCGTGCTGCTGTGCGTGGGCATCATGTTCTCCAGCATCGCGCTGATCTTCAACGCCCTGGCCAAGGGCTATGACTTCTTCACCTACTACTTCACCCTGGTGCTCACGCCCATGATGTTCCTGTCCGGCGTGTTCTTCCCGCGCGAGCAGCTGCCCGAGGCCGTGCGCCTGGCCTCGGACTGGCTGCCGCTGACCAATGCCGTGGAGCTGGTGCGCCCGCTGTTCATGGACGAGTGGCCGGCCCACCCGCTGCGCCACGGCCTGGTGCTGGCCGCCACCACGGTGGCGGCCTACTGGTTTGCGCTGGCGATGACGCGCAGGCGCTTCAGGGCCTGAGATCCGGCCGTTCTTCAGCGCGCTGCGGCCCGGATCATGTCCACCGCCTTCTCCGCGATCATCACCGTGGGCGCATTGGTGTTGCCGCTGACGATGCGCGGCATGACCGAGGCATCGACCACGCGCAGGCCCTTGATGCCGTAGACGCGCAGCTGCGCATCGACCACGTCCATGGGCCCCGGCCCCATGCGGCAGCTGCCCACGGGGTGGTAGATGGTGTCGGCATGGCTGCGGATGAAGGCCTCGATGCCCGCATCGTCCTGCGCGCCGGCCGAGGCCGGCATCTCGCGCCCGCCCAGGGCCGCCAGCGCCGGCTGGGCCAGG
>NZ_JTKZ01000120.1:0-10987 GCF_000799035.1 Delftia sp. ZNC0008 | reverse complement strand
CCGCGTTGAAGGCGCACCAGCAGGCGGCGCAGCCGGCCCAGGTGGGCGCGCGGATGGTGGTAGCGCTGGGCCAGGATGGCGTCCTCGATGTCGTCCACGCGCGCCGTGGTCTCGCGCACCACCTTGACCAGCACATCGGCCTGGGTGCGCATCAGGTGCTCCAGCAGCTCGGCCGTGCTGGCGGGGCTGTCGCCGCGGCGCACGGCGTCGCGCAGGGCATCGACAGAGCGCAGCGGCTGGGTGCGCGCGGTGATGACCAGGCGCTCGTCCAGGCAGATCCACAGCGTGGCGATGTCGGCCGAATCGAAGTTGAACTCGAAGTTCACGTCGTTGAGCACGGCGACCAGGCTGTCGTCGGCGCGCTCGATGCGCGTGGAGGTCAGGCCCTCGCGCAGGGCGGCATAGAACACGTCGGGCAGCCCCGCATGGCGCTGCAGCCAGCGCAGGGACTGGGTGTGGGTCAGGTTGAAGTGCAGCCACAGGAAATCGCGCCGGCCCGCATCGGACCGGGCTGCGGCATCGGCCAGCCACTGCGCGGCGGATGGCGCCGTCACGGCCTGCACGCACTGCCGTGTGTCACTGAAGAAGCGCCAGCCGCAGATCAGGCCTGCGTCTTCGTGGGCCTGTGCCAGGGGGGAGGCTGCATCGGTCATGGGGAGGAGGAAGCACCTGCGGAAGTGGCCTGCGCGGGCCGGGCAAGTGCGGGATTCTTGGCTGCGTCCATGACAGGGATGTGACAGGCGTCATCAGACTGTCATGCACAGGCCCTTGCGTCCCCTCTCCGCCCCCTCACTGCCCCTGCTCCTCCCCTCCCCTTGCCGCGACCCTGCATCAGCACATCACGACGTTCTCCAGCGAGAACGAGAAGGGGCGGGAATTCGCCCCCGAGCCGCCGCCGCGCATCACGATGTCGGCACGGGAGATGCCCAGCAGGGAGATTTCGGTGTTCATCTGGGAGACGATGGCCGAGTTCATGATCTGGCCCTGCTGGATGTGCGAGGCCACGCCGATCCAGATGCTGGGCTTGAACTCGAAGACGGCCTTTTGCCGGGGGGCAATCGCGGTCTTGACGGCCAGCAGCCTGCCGTCCTTGTAGCAGCTGGCGTTGATGGCGCCTTGGGGCAGCGCGTTGAGCACCTGCACTTCCTTGGAGCTGGCGCCGTAGCCTGCGGGCGCCAGGCGATCGCCGGCGGTGGACGGTGCCATCTGGAACTGCTGGCCATACTGCGCCTCCAGCTGCGGCGTGCAGTTGCCATGGCTGTCGCTGGCGCCGACCTGCAGACCCAGCGGAAAGGTGAACGGATGGTTGTCGCCCTGTCCGCAGTACTTGATGACGCGCCAAGCCACGGCAGGCGCATCGAGGTCGCTGGCGACGTTCTTCTGGAAGATGACGATCTGCGGGTGGTTCGCGTCGTTCGATTGGTTGAAGAAATTGAGTTGAACGCCCATGCATTCCTCCTGGTGGAACGAAAAGCGCTGCGGCATCCCCGGGCACTGCCTGCTGTCCCGCCACGCTTGCTGCGGGAGTCACTGTAGGGAACAACGGCCTTGCGGAGAATTACGCCCGATTACATCCCTGGGCTCACCCAGGCACGGCCCAGACCCGGTCCGCGCCCACGGCAAAGAGCTGGCGGCCTGGCTCGGGCGGCAGGCTGGCCATGCCGGTGAACAGGCCGAAGGCGGGCAGCAGGGTAAAGCCAGCGTGTACGGCAAAGCACGGCAGGCGCAGGGCGTCGCGGCCGGCGCCGCGCAGCACGATGGCGGGATGGACATGGCCGGCCAGCACATGCCAGGGCCGGGCCTGCTGCGCCTGCAGGTCCTGCGTTGGCGGCGGGGGGTGATGGCAGGCGGCGAACGGCCCCAGGTGCCAGGGCTCGTCCACGATGGCAAAGCCCAGCGCGGGCGGCGGATCGCCTGCATGGCTGTCATGGTTGCCGCGCACCAGCACCAGTTCCACGGCCGCATGGCGGCTGCGCCAGCGGGCCAGTGCAGCCAGTACAGCAGGATTGCGTGCCTCGGCCGCGTGCAGGAAGTCGCCCAGCACCACGAGCCGCCGCACGGGCAGGCCCAGAAGAAGGGCCGACAGCCGCTCCAGGTTGCCCTGCGTGGTGCCCGCCGGCACGGGGATGCCGCGCGCGCGGAAGGTGGCGGCCTTGCCCAGGTGCAGGTCGGCGATGAACAGCGTGCCCTGGGCGGGCCACCACAGCGCATGCTGGGCCAGCAGGTGCACGGGCTCGCCGGCCAGGAACATGCCCAGGCTGCCGGCCAGGGCGTCGGGGGAAACAGGACTTGGCAACGGTGCGTGGCCTTTCATCAGCGGTGCAATGGTTCTACAGCAGCGGCAAGGGCCGCGAGGGCTTGCGTACGCGGCGCGGGCGGCGGCTGGCGGCATCGGCCTCGGGGCCGTCGGTGGCCTGCAGCGAGAAATCCAGCGTGCGGCGCACGGCGGCCGTGTCCTCGTCCACGGCGGGGGGCTGGTCTGCCTTGGTTTTTTTCCGTGGACGCAGCGGTGGATCGGGCGGGACCAGGTCCTGCGTGCGCGGCTCGCTGGCTGCACCGCCAGCATCTGCCGCCTCGTGCAGCTGGGCCAGCATGCGCGCGATGCGGTCGGCCAGATGCTCGTTGGTGAGCTTTTCGCGAAAGCGCTCCACCATCAGCGGGAAGGCAAACGGGCTGGGCCGGCGCAGCGCGCTCACCACCAGCTGCTGGGCCTGCATGCGGCGCAGCGCGGCCAGCAGCTGGGCGACATCGAGTTCCTGGCTCAGCACTTCCTCGTCGGCCTGGCGCAGCAGCAGGTTGCTGTCGTCGTACTTGCGAAACACCTCGAAGAACAGCTGTGACGAGGCCTGCAGCTGGCGCGCACTGCGGCGCTCGCCCGGGTGGCTCTGGAAGATCAGGCCCGAGACGCGGGCGATCTCGCGGAAGCGCCGCCTTGCCATCTCGGTGGCGTTGAGGCTGGCCAGCACTTCGTGCAGCAGGGCGTGGCGCGCGTCATCGCTCGCCAGGTGGGCGTCGTCGGCGGCCTGGTCCCAGTGGCGGTCCGCATTGGCGGTGTTGCGCGTGGCGACCGCCTGGCTGGCGGACACGCGCCCGGGCACTGCCACGGCCTGGGCCGGCTCGGCGCGCAGCAGCTCGGGCAGCATGGCGGCCCAGTCACGCTCGGTGGCGCTCAGCAGCTCCAGCCCGTAGTCGTTGACGGCGATGGAGAAGGTGCCCGTCTCGCCCTGGGCGGCGCGCCAGGCCAGCAGGCTGGCCAGGCCCATATGGGCATGGCGACCTGCAAACGGGTAGAGAAACAGGTGCCAGCCCTCGCGCGTGCGCAGGGTTTCGGCCAGCAGCGTAGCGGGCGTGGGCAGGGCCGACCAGCGCTGCTGCACTTCCAGCAGGGGGCGCACGCAGCGCAGCTCGGGCGAGTGGTAGTCGCCCGCCGCCGCCAGCGCCAATTGCTGCACCACGAAGTCGGCCAGCACGGTGGACAGCGGCATGCGCGCGCCGGCCCAGCGCGGCACGGTGGGCCGCGTTCTGGCGGCGCGGCGCACGTAGGCGGTCATGTCCTCGATGCGCACCAGCTCCAGCACCTGGCCCGCGAAGACAAAGGCATCGCCGGGCGACAGGCGCGACAGAAAGCTCTCCTCCATGCTGCCCAGCCGCGCGCCGTGCAGGATCTGCACGCTCATGCTGGCGTCGCTGACGATGGTGCCGATGTTGGCGCGGTGCCTGCGCGCCAGCCGCGCGTCGGGCATGCGCCAGATGCCCTCCGCGTCGGGCCGCACGCGCTGGTAGTCGGGATAGGCGGCCAGCGAGGGGCCGCCGCGGTGCACGAAGTCCAGGCACCACTGCCAGACCGCAGGCGCCAGCCCGGCGTAGGCGACGGTGCGGCGCACTTCGGCATACAGCTCATCGGGCACGAAGCCGCCGCCCAGGGCCACGGTGGCCAGGTGCTGCACCAGCACGTCGGCGGGCTGGCGGGGGCTGGCGCGCATTTCCACCTGCTGCGCGCGCACGGCAGCGCGGGCGGCGGCGGCCTCCACCAGCTCCAGGCTGTGCGTGGGCACCAGGGTGATGCGCGAGGGCCGGCCCGGCGCATGGCCCGAGCGGCCCGCGCGCTGCAGCAGCCGTGCAATGCCCTTGGCCGAGCCGATCTGCAGCACGCGCTCCACGGGCAGGAAGTCCACGCCCAGGTCCAGGCTGCTGGTGCAGACCACGGCCTTGAGCGTGCCGGCCTTGAGCCCGGCCTCCACCCATTCGCGCACACCCCGGTCCAGCGATCCATGGTGTATGGCCAGCAGGCCGGCCCAGTCGGGCCGGGCCTCCAGCAGCGCCTTGTACCAAAGCTCGGCCTGCGAGCGCACATTCACAAAGACCAGGGTGGAGCCGGCCGTGGCCTCCAGCTCGCGCACCACGGCCGGCAGCATGGCCAGGCCCAGGTGGCCGGCCCAGGAAAAGCGCTCGGGCCGGTCGGGCAGCAGGGTGTCCACCACCAGGCGCTTGTCCACCTGGCCCTGGACCAATACGCCGGGCCGCGGCTGGCCATGGTCGTCCAAGCCCAGCAGGGTCTGCATGGCTTCGTCCAGATTGCCCAGCGTGGCCGACATGCCCCAGACGCTCAGCTGCGGGCTCCAGCCGCGCAGCCGCGCCAGGGCCAGCTGCAGTTGCACGCCGCGCTTGTTGCCCAGCAGCTCGTGCCATTCATCGGCCACCACCAGGCGCGCGGAGCCCAGCAGCTCGCGCGCATCGGCGCGCGCCAGCAGCAGGGACAGGCTCTCGGGCGTGGTGACCAGCACGGTGGGCAGCTGGCGCGACTGCGCGCTGCGCTCGGCGCTTCCCGTATCGCCCGTGCGTGCGCCCACGGTCCAGCGCGCCAGCGCGGGATGGCCCTGGGCCAGCGCCTGCAGGGGCGTCTGCAGCGCCTTGAGCGTGTCGGCCGCCAGGGCGCGCATGGGCGTGATCCACAGCACGGTGAGCGGTGCGGAGGCCGGTTTTCGTTTTCCGGTGTGCGCCGGCATCGGGGTTTGCGGCGGGCCCGCAAAGGCCTGCAGCGCGCCCAGCCAGACCGCATAGGTCTTGCCCGCGCCCGTGGTGGCATGCAGCAGGCCGCTGTGGCCCTGGGCCAGCGCCTTCCACACGGCGCGCTGGAAGGCAAAGGGCTTCCAGCCCCGTGCGGCAAGCCAGGCGGTGGCGAGGGGATGGGGGGAACGGGTGGCCATGGCGCGGTGCGTCAAGGGTGGGTCACGGGTCGGAGTGCGGCAGCAGGGCCGCCAGCGTGTCGATGGAGTCGGCCTCCTGCACAGGCTTGTCCTCGCGCCAGCGCAGCATGCGCGGAAAGCGCACGGCAATGCCGCTCTTGTGGCGTGCGCTGCGTGCAATGCCCTCGAAGCCCAGCTCGAACACCAGGGTGGGCCGCACGCTGCGCACGGGGCCGAAGCTCTCCACCGTGGTCTTGCGGATGATGGCGTCCACGCGCGCCATTTCGGCATCGGTCAGGCCCGAATAGGCCTTGGCGAAGGGCACGAGGGCCCGGCCCTCGGTGCCGGGCGGCGCGTTCCAGACGGCAAAGGTGTAGTCGCTGTAGAGGCTGGCGCGACGGCCGTGGCCGCGCTGTGCGTAGATGAGCACGGCGTCCACGCTCAGCGGATCGATCTTCCACTTCCACCACACGCCGCTGTCCTTGGTGCGGCCCACGCCGTAGGCGGCGTCGCGGGCCTTGAGCATCATGCCCTCCACACCCAGGGAGCGGGCCTGTTCGCGAAGTTCGGCCAGGGCCTGCCAGCTGTCGCCTGCCAGCACGGGGCTGGGCAGCAGCGCCGGGTGCGCCACCAGGGCCACCAGCTGCTCCAACCGCGCGCGCCGTTCATGCTGGGGCAGGGCGCGCAGGTCCTGGCCGCCCTCCTCCAGCAAGTCATAGGCCAGCAGCACCACGGGCAGCTCGCGCAGCAGCTTGGGTCCCAGGGTCTTGCGGCCTATGCGCTTTTGGAGGTCGGCAAAGGGGCGCACATGGGCGGGCGCCTCGCCCTGCTGGGCGGCCCAGACGACGATCTCGCCGTCGATAACGGTGCCCGCAGGCAAGGCATCGCCCATGGCCTGCAGCTCGGGGAAGCGCTCGCTCACCAGTTCCTCGCCGCGCGACCAGATCCAGGTGCCCAGCGCGTCACCGCTGCCGCGCCGCACGATCTGGGCGCGTATGCCGTCCCATTTCCACTCCACCACCCATTGGGACGGCGGGCCGAGCACGGCGTCGAACTGCTGCAGCGGCAACTGCAGCGGATGGGCCAGGAAGAAGGGATAGGGGTGGCCACGGGCTTCGCCCGAATGCGCATCATCGCCCTCTTCCTCACCTGCCACCAGCCGCAGGTAGTCGGCCGCCCCGGGCCGCGCGCCGATGTGGGTGTAGCCCATGAGCCGCTGGGCGATGCGCTTGGCATCCACGCCGCTGACGGCCGCCAGCGCCTGCGTGACCTGCAGCCGCGACACGCCGACACGGAAGGCGCCGGTGATCAGCTTGAAGTAGACCAGCCGCTCATCGGCCGCCAGCCGCGCCCATTGCATGCGCAGCGTGTCCGCCAACGCCTCGGGCGCCATGCCGCGCAGCGGCAGCAGGTGGTCCGTGACCCAGGCGGCCAGGCCCAGGTCGTGCGCGTCACCGGGTGGCGGCAGCAGCAGCGCAATGGTCTCGGCCAGGTCGCCCACGGCCTCGTAGCTTTCGTCGAACAGCCATTCGGGCAGGCTGGCAGCCTCGCGCGCCAGCTCCTTCAAGACCTTGGTGGGCACCAGCTGGCGCGGCTTGCCGCCGGCCAGGAAATAGACGGCCCAGGCCGCATCGGCAGGCGCGGCGGCGCGCAGATAGGCCTGCAGCGCGGCCTGCTTGTCGCGGCTGGCGGTGCTGGCGTCCAGCGCGCGGTAGAGGGCGGCGAAGTCCTTCATGGGGTGGGCGCCTCATCCGGTGCAGCCTGCGCAGCGGAGACAGCGGCAGCCTCGTCCTCATCGCCGTATTCGGTCTGGAAGGCTTGCGCATCCAGGCCCTGCTCGCGCAGCCAGCGCACCAGCACGGCCACGCTGCCGTGGGTGACGAAGACCCGCTCGGCGCCCGTGGCGCCAATGGCGTACTGCAGGCCGGGCCAGTCGGCATGGTCGGACATGACGAAGCCCCGGTCCACGCCACGGCGGCGGCGCGTGCCGCGCAGCTGCATCCAGCCGCTGGCAAAGGCATCGGCATGGCCGGGAAATCGGCGCATCCACGGCGTGCCCTGCGCCGAAGGCGGCGCCAGCACCAGGGCGGTCTTGAGCAGTCGTGCATCCACGCCGGGGTCGGTCACGCGCAGCGTGGCCGGCAGGTCCACGCCTGCCGCGCGGTACACGGCGTTGAGCGGCTCCACCGCGCCGTGCACGACGATGGGGCCGATGCCGCTATCCACCCCGTGCAGGATGCGCTGGGCCTTGCCGAAGGCATAGCACAGCAGCACAGAGGGCCTGCCCTGGGCCGCGTTGGCCTGCCACCAGGCGTTGATGTCGGCCATGAGCTCGGGCTGGCGGGGCCAGCGGTAGATGGGCAGGCCGAAGGTGGATTCGGTGATGAAGGTGTCGCAGCGCACGGGCTCGAAGGGGGTGCAGGTGCCGTCGGCCTCGGTCTTGTAGTCGCCCGAGGCCACCCAGACCTGACCGCCATGCTCCAGCCGCACCTGGGCCGATCCCAGCACATGGCCGGCCGGGTGCAGGGAGATGCGCACGCCGTGGTGATCGATGGCTTCGCCATACGGCAGGGTCTGCAGCGTGATGTCCGCGCCCAGCCGTGCGCGCAGCACGCCTGCGCTGTCGTCATGGGCCAGGTAATGGACGTGGCCGGCGCGCGCGTGGTCGGAGTGGCCATGCGTGATCACGGCCCGGTCCACGGGCCGCCAGGGGTCGATGTAGAAATCGCCGGCCGCGCAGTACAGGCCTTCGGGACGGGCCACGATCAGGTCGGCGGCCATGCGGGATCGGGGAAAGCAGTGCTCATGTCCCCATGCTAGTGGGGCAGTCGACGGGCGCGCGCTGGCCCGGAGCGCGGCAGGCTGTCAGCCTGCACCTACCCGCGCTGCCATGCTGCCGCAACTGGCCTGCGGCGCCCTGCAAATCGGGGAAGATAGCGCCCTGGCCCCTTCCTGCAGCCGGCCCGCCGGCTCCCTTTGATCCCACACGCACCGAACACGCCTCCATGAACAACTCCGTCGTCCGCATGTCCAATCTCTTCCTGCAGCTGGGCCTGGATGCCAGCGACCAGGCCATTGCCGACTTCATCCGCGCCCACCAGCTGGCCGCCGATGTGGATGTGGTGGATGCGCCCTACTGGAGCGATGCGCAGCGCCAGTTCCTGGCCGAGCAGCTCAAGGCCGATGCGTCGTGGTCCATCGTGGTCGACCAGCTCAGCGAGTCGCTGCACGAGGACGCGGTCAGGCGGCGCGCCGAAGGCCTGAGCTGAAGCGAGGCTGCCTGTCCACCCCGATGGCCTGCATGGACGGCAGCCCCAGGCCGCGAACGGCCATGCCGCGCCAGGACGAAGGCTGTCGGCTCACAGTCCTCCAAAGAGGTGCCTGCCCCTCAGGCCCATCCGCGTCACAAAACTGAAACAGGGAAATCGTAACATTCCCTAACAATTTTGCGATGTGCATTCCATGGATGAGTCCCGCGCCTACCTGAGCGATTCCCGGCCCCGTTTCCGCCCACCCAGCGCCGCGGACCTGTGCACCCCCGTACCCTGCATGACCGCCGACGAGACCAACGAGAAGGTGCTCGAGGTCTTCACGCGCCACCGCGATCTGGCCAGCCTGCCCGTGGTGGAGGGCGACCGCCCCATCGGCCTGATCAACCGCAGCATCTTCCTGTCGCAGTTCAGCAAGCCGTTTCGCATGGAGCTGTACGGCAAGAAGAGCTGCATCGCCTTCATGGACAAGGAGCCGCTGGTGGTCGATGCCTCCACCGACATCGACACCCTGACCGTGAAGACCGTGGAGTACGGTGAAAAGGCGCTGACCGACGGCTTCATCATCACGCGCGGCGGCCTGTTCGCGGGCGTGGGCCACGGCCTGCAGCTGATGCGTGCGGTGGCGGACATGCAGGTGGCGCGCAACCGCCAGATCATGCACAGCATCGAATACGCCAGCGTGATCCAGCAGTCGCTGCTGCGCAGCTCGCGCGAGGCCCTGGCACGCGCCTGCCCCGGCGCCGACCTGGTCTGGGAGCCGCGCGACGTGGTCGGCGGCGACTTCTACCAGTTCAGCCAGGACGGCGATGGCTGGTTTGCCACCGTGGCCGATTGCACGGGCCACGGCGTGCCCGGCGCCTTCATGACGCTGATCGCCACCAGCAGCCTGGGCCAGGCCATCAAGGAACACGGCCCGCGCGACCCGGCCGCGCTGCTGGGCCATGTGAACCGCAGCGTCAAGCAGATGCTGGGCCAGCTCGACGGCAAGGACGGCACGCCGGGCTCGGACGACGGGCTGGACGCGGCCTGCTTCTGGTTCGAGCCCGCGCACCGGCGCCTGCGCTTTGCAGGCGCGCGCCTGTCGCTGTTCCTGCTGCACCCCGGCGCCGAGGCGGTGGAGGTGGTGGACGGCCAGCGCAAGGGCGTGGGCTATGTGGACAGCGAATTCGACTTCGCCTGGAACAACATCGACCTGGAGCTGCCCGCAGGCACCCTGGTCTTCACCACCACCGACGGCCTGATCGACCAGGTCGGCGGCCCGCGCGGCATCACCTTCGGCAAGAAGCGCCTGCGCGAGCTGCTGCTGGAGCAGGCCGGCCGCACGCCCGCCGAGATCAACCGCGCCCTGCTGGACGCCCTGCAGGCCTGGCAAGGCGAGCACCACCGCCGTGACGACCTGACCTTCTTCTGCTTCAGAACCTGAATGCCTCCCATGCCCCAAGCACAGATCGCCGACAAGTACGGCAGCTTCTTCCACCTGGCGCGCCAGCACCAGGTGATCTTCTACTACGTGGGCTACTTCTCGCAGAACATCGTCGCGGCCATGGCCGAGGCCGTGCGGCTGCAGCTGGAAGTGGCCGGCGTGCCCGGCCCCACGCGGCGCAAGCTGTTCTCGTCCTTCGTGGAGATGGCGCAGAACATCATCCATTACTCGGCCGATGCCCTGACCCCGCCCCACCAGGACGATGGCGAGCTGCGCCACGGCGCGGTCTGCATCCGCCGCGAGGACGACGGCAGCTTCGTGCTGCTGTGCGCCAACCCCATCGAGCCCGGCATGGGCGAGGCGCTGCGCGCCAAGCTCGACGCCCTGCGCAGCATGACCCTGGACGAGATCAAGAAGGCCTGCCGCCAGTCGCTGCGCGACGACGCGCCCGAAGGCAGCAAGGGTGCGGGCATGGGTTTCCTGACCCTGGCCCGCGATGCGCGCGAGCCGCTGCAGTTCGACTTCGATCCCGCCCAGACCGTTGACGGTCGTCCCGTCTTCTACCTGAAAGCCACGCTCTGAGCCGCACCGGCCAGCCAGGAACGCTCCGGCACCGGACCTGGACAGGCCGGGCGCGCAGGCACGGACAACGCACCGAGATCACGCATGGACAACCTCTACATCACTCCGACCCCCAGCTCCCCGGAAGTGGACTTCCGGTTCGACACGCACACGCTGCACCTGCGTGGCGAGTCCTATCCGGAGAACGCCGCCGCCTTCTATGGCGGCATCCTCACCCGCCTGCAGGACTACCTGGCCCTGGCGCAGCCCGCGCAACAGCAGGCACCGATCCAGGTGCACATCGCGCTGGCCTACTTCAACAGCTCCAGCACCAAGATGCTGTTCAACCTCATCGAGGCGCTGAGCGAGGCCGCCGAGGCCGGCCGCACCGTGGCCCTGCACTGGTACTACGACGAGGAAGACGACACCATCTGCGAATTCGGCGAGGAGCTGCGCGACGACTTTGCCGCCATTGCCTTCACCGGCCATCCCGTGAAGGCCGCGTGATGGACACCGTGGCAGCACCCGCCGCCTGCGCCGCTCCT
>NZ_JTKZ01000354.1:0-1046 GCF_000799035.1 Delftia sp. ZNC0008 | reverse complement strand
CAGCAGGCCGCAGGCCGCGCCGTGCTCGGGGTTGACGTAGCTGCTGTACTGGCGCTGCCAGGCCACAGGCAGCGCAGCCGAGGGCAGGGCAAAGTCCAGGTCTTCTGCACCCAGCAGGACCTTGGCGCCGAGCTGGGGGTTCACAGGGGATCCGACGGTGATGCCGTCCGGGCAGACGGAGCAGGCCAGGCCGCCCTGGCTGCCGATGAGCACGGTGCGCGAGCCGGTGACGATCTTGCCCTTGACGACGCTGTCGGTGATGCGGGCTGCGGGTTGGCCACTCATGCGAGGCTGCTCCTGGAGAGATGGGGGAGAACGGGAATGCGGATACGGGGAACGCGGTACGGGCTGTCTGCCTTCAGCAGTTGAGCCGGTCCGTGGGCGAGAGGATCTGGATGTCGCCGGGCGTGATGCGTATGGTGCTTTCGCCGCAGGTCAGCAGGATTTCCTGCTGGGCTTCGAGCCGGATCTTGGCGGCGTTGAGCTCAATGCTTTGCCCATCCATGGTGAGCTGGGAGGCCTTGCCGCCTCCGCCTGCACCCCCACCGCCGCTGCCACCACCGCCACCGGGTGCCGTGATGTTCATGGCCATGCCGCCTCCCGCGCCACCACCGCTGCCGCCACCACCCCCGCCACCACCGCCCACGGTCAGCGAGTACTGCGAGCCCACTTCGGTGCTTTGCTTGCTGCCGACCTTGACCTGGCGCTCCTGCCCCACGGTGAGGCTCTGGTTCATGCCCACATGGGTCTGCATGGCCACGCCGATGTTTTCCATGTAGTTGACGCCGATGTTCATCATCTTCATCCCACCCACGTTCTGCATGTAGGCCATGCCTATGGTCTGGGTCTTGAGCAGGCCGACCGTGACGTACCAGTTCTGGCCTATCTTGTCGGTCTCGGTCTTGCCGATGGTCTTGCTGCGGTTCTTGCCGATGGAGATGTTCTCGTCGATGCCAACGTCTTCATTGCGGTTGTCGCCTATGCTGATCTTCTCGTCGTGGTCCACCCGCTCCGTGCGGTTGTTGTGCACGGTGATGGTCTCGTCG